>CAIXAQ010000035.1 GCA_903917425.1 uncultured Bacteroidales bacterium | reverse complement strand
GAATCATACAAGAATAATTAGTTATTTATATATGTTATTTTTCGTGCCTTTTATTAACTATCAGTGATTCAGTGGCATGAACTTAATTTTCGGGAAAGCTAAAAAGGAATAGTTGATAAAAAAACCGCAACAAAAATCCAGCCTGCCCAGGAAATCATGGGTCCATTTAAAGAAAAAACTTAGTTGAAGGTGGGCAGTAAAGTCAATGTAGTAAATTCGTAAGTAAAAGAGCCGTAATCAGGGTTATGGCTGACACAATCATGATAAAAAGTCCGAATTTTCCGACACCGCCTTCCGAATCGCGGGCAATATAACCTGTAACCAGCCCGATAATAGCAAAGAGAATCAGGATGGTTGATGTAATAGTATAACCTGTAATAATGGTAAGGGCAACAATTCCAGGCAAGCCTACCAGGGCGATCAAACCCACTGTAAGACAGCCTTTTGCCTGGATGAAATCAAAGAGTACCGAGAAAAATTTGAGCAGAAAATAAATGATCAGTATCACAAACAGGATGATGGGAATTAATACCCAGGGGCTTGTATTACTCATTTGCAGCGTAGTATCCATTATTTTTACTTTTTCAATTCTGTTTTAGTAAGAATAGTTATTAAAGTTGCAGTGTTATGTCTTCCAATCTTCAATTACCTGGCAATTTCCCTGAGCATTCCTTTAAACATCAATAAATGGATGGGGAGCAAAAGAAACCAATACAGTCTGCCACTCAGGCCTTTAGGCATGAACGTAGCTGTCTGTATAAGGTAGTATCCATCTTCTTTTTTCTGAATTTTTAATTCGAGCCATGCTTCACCCGGTACTTTCATTTCGGCGAACAACAAAAGGCGCATCTTTTCCTTGTCGGCAATCAGCACCCTCCAGAAATCCAGCGAATCGCCGGGATTGAGTTCCGATGCATTGCGCCGTCCTCTCCTTAGTCCGACTCCGCCTACCATTTTATCGATCATTCCCCTGATCTGCCATATCCAGGTTGCATAATACCAGCCGGTATCGCCCCCTATGGAAAACTCCTTATTCAAAACACGCTGATAATCACCTTCGATGCGGATGCTCCGCCTGTCGCGCAAAACTCCATAAACCGGAACTTCGAGGTTCTGGAACAATTGCCCCGGATTTTTTATCGAAACGGCATCAGTCCAACTCGATTGCACCGTATCCAGGTTTATACGCTCCAAAGCCCTGTTGCATGCTTCCTTATATGTAAATGGCGTTATATGCAATATATCCTTTAAGCGGGTATCTTTACATACAACTTCAACTTTCATGCTGTTTACAAGGTTTACGGCCAGATAGTAAGAAGTTGAGGTAACAAAATAAAGCCAATAAGATGATATCCTGGGACTTATAAACGGAACCACCCAGAGGTGCCGTTTCAGACCCCGGACTTCGGCGTATTGTAAGAGCATTTGTTTATACGATAGTATCTCGGCTCCGCCAATGTCGAAGGTTTGATCGAAAGTTGCCGGATGGAGCATGCAACCGGTAAGGTATTTTATCACGTTGCCCACTGCAATAGGCTGGCAAAGGGTTTTTACCCAGGTAGGCGCTATAATCACCGGCATTTTTTCCATCAGATCCCTGATGATTTCGAAGGAAGCGCTGCCACTCCCCACGATTATTCCTGCCCGCAGAACAGTCAGGTGCTTTCCCGAACTTACCAGGATTTCCTCAACATTCTTTCTCGACTGCAAATGCCTGGAGAGCTTTTCGGAATTGGAAATTCCGCTGAGGTAAATGATTTGTCTGCAATTTGTTTTGGAGACAAAATCGGCGAAATTCTGTGCCGAAAGAGCTTCTTCCGACATAAATTTGCCGATGGATGTTGACATGGAATGAATCAGAAAGAACGCCACATCAATATCCATTGAGTGAAATGATTCGGGTACAGGGTTAAGAAGATCGGCCTCCATGCCGGTAAAGCCTCCCAGCGGATGCTCTATGGCCATCAGGCGTTCCAGATTCCTGACCAGGCAAGTAACCTCATGGCCTTGTTCAAGAAGCTGTTGCAGCAATCTTTTTCCAATATAACCGGTGCTCCCGGTAAGTAATACTTTCATCGAAACTGTTCTATTCGTAATGCAAAATACAGGTTGAAAAATACAGAAAATTCCTCTCGCGAAAAAATAAATTGCCTGTAACGTTATTATTGAGTGCCTAAAGTAAAAAGTGCCTAAAATGCCTAAAATGCCTCCTTAACTTGATGTAATGTTAGTGGAAATAAGTCCCCCTTCACCAGATTTTGCAATATGTTGAGGTTTTGTGAATCATTCGTTGGTTACTTATAACATCTTATTGGCATTCATGCTAAGAACTGCTAATAATTTTAGGCACTTTAGACACTCTAGGCACTTTAAGTACTTTTAAAAAGGTAAAGCTT
>CAIXAQ010000034.1 GCA_903917425.1 uncultured Bacteroidales bacterium | reverse complement strand
GGATATTGATTATTTGTTATTGAGTTATTAGTTAATCGTTATTGGTTGCTGCGATTGTACCAGGGCATTAGCGGGATTAACATTTTTTACGACAGGCAATAAGAAATACCTTTGAAACGGAAAATACTTATGAAGCGGATGCCCGGTGCGCGATACAATTAAGCAAGAATACCAAAAGCGCAATTACCCAAGATATAAATGTGATAAGATTAGATGGTTGAAGGTTTTACCTGGATTCATCAGGAAAAAAGATAACTAAATTATACCGGAACGGAGTGCAAATCCGCTCCAGCGGGGTTCAATGAAAGCTTCCTCGCAATGCCGTGAAATAAACCTTTCCTTCATTTGTTTGTTATGAGAATATGATTTAACATTCGGGAGACTGTTGGAATGCTTTTACTTGCGTCATGTGCCAGGTGCTTTCTGTTTCACGTATCGAAAGATGATGTATTTAGGTCATATATGTAAGAATATTAATTGTTTACAATTGAATAATTTACTTTGAATAGGCTACCAGGTGTTGAACTTATGAGAAACTCCTGTGAGCTTAAGATGGGCAGGTATATTACGAAATAAACGCTATGAAAACCACATATTTTAGTAAACTGCTTTTACTTCTCGCTTTTTCAATTAATTTTTGCTACGGTCAAAAACTGAACGGGAAAGTTAAATCTTATAAGGAATCATATTTTTCTGTCAGTGAAATCTTTGGAATTTTTAAAAAGGGCACCAAACTGAATGATTCTATTTTCCGTGATAAGGATGTATTGTTTAATCAAAATGGAAATATAACCCAAATGATTGAATACAATCCTGATGGAACAGTCTATTGTAAATACAAGGGCAAGGATGAATACAGGGATAATTTGTTTGAATCAATATACATATGGTTTGGAAAAGAAGAAATGATTGATAAAAAACCTTTTATCCTGGAGTCTGCCAAATACAATTGGGGAGAATGGTTTGAAATGGATTACTTAAATGACTCAACGGGACTCCCTGTTGAAGAAGTCATACATGATCTGATGGGGCGTGAATTACATAAAATATCGATCAAGAGGGATGAGAAAGGGAATGCATTAGAGTACAATTTCTCAAATGGGGTTACAGAAAAAAATAAATATGACATTTTCGGCAACAGGATTGAATGTATTTTGAGTTTATCACAAAGAACTTCCGTTATTACAACTTATAAATATGATGTAAATAAAAATTTAACAGAAGAAGACATCAAAGATTTCCATAAAATGTATTACCATTATTATTCAGTACACAACACATTTGAATATCAGTACGATAAACAGGGTAACTGGATCAGGAGAATAGATTTTGAGAACCAAGTACCTAAAAGAATAGTAGTAAGAACCATTCAATACTCTTTGTGAGTCATGTTCGGAGGGTGTGAATTATCTGAATCAGGAATACCTTGAAATTAAATTTTTGGATATCAAAATAACAGTTTAAGCAAAGACTGCGAGGATAAAAGTGTTGTGTAACGCAACTTTGAAACTTACCTACAGTTTGTATTTGGCATAGATTTCTTTCCGCATCGGGCAAATACAGTAGGTCCTTTCGTCAACGCTGTACCTGTAAAAACAGGGTTCGTCGGAGTTGCAAAGTATCCCAAGTACTCTGCAATCTACACAAAAAACGACTTTGCCCATTTCTTTCCCATTCTCGGTGAGGCAAGAGAAATTTTTGCGACACTCTTTTGTAGCAGCCTTTATATCGCTGCTTATAATAAATTTTTCTTCCATGTTGGTATTCATTGGCCGCAAAACTATTGGAAATACTATTAGCTAAAAGTTTTGATATGAATATTTGTGCTGCTAAATCAAACTTCAGGCTAAACTATCACAGACAAAAAGCATTCTTAAAACCCATTTTTTGTATGCTGATTAGTGAGCACAATTATTGTTCCAAGTTACTATTTCAATAAAATCTATTGATAAATTGATAAACTTGAATGCTTCAAAAACTGAAATATGTAGCTTTTTATATGTAATTTTGCCGGCAGAAACTGAATTTTTTCAAATACAAATTTATGCCTCCGAAACTCATTTTTTTAGTACCGTTCATCTCTTTGTTAATGTTCGCCTGCCGGCAAGGGCAAAATTCGCAATTAATGGCTCAGACATCAGCCGGACTGCACAAAGTGCTTGTTAAAGAAGTGCTTCAAACAAGTAAATACACCTATTTGCTCGTTGCTGAAAATGCAGAAGAAAACTGGCTGGCTTTGCCAAAAATGCAAGCCAGTGCCGGTGAAACTTATTATTACCGTAATGGGTTCAAGATGACCGATTTTGAAAGTAAGGAGCTTAACAGGAAATTCGCAACAGTTTATTTTCTGGAATCAATAAGCGCAACTCCTGAAATTGTTGCCAGGGAAGCAATGCCAAACCCCCATACTACCATGCCCCAAATTTCAGATTCCGCTTCAAACTCTGCTTATACAGCAAAAGTACTTGTTGAAAAAGCAGTTGTGAATGTGAAACCTGCCGAGAATGGTGTAACTATTGCTGAACTGATGGAGAATAAAGAAAAGTATGCCGGGAAAACTATACTCATCAAAGGAAAAGTTACCAAATTCAATGCTGAAATAATGAAACTGAACTGGATTCATATTCAGGATGGCACCGAATATTCCGGCAAATTTGACCTGACAGCAACCACAGGCATTGAGGTCGCTGTCGGCGATATTATTACACTCGAAGGGAAAATCGTTCTTAACAAAGACTTTGGTTATGGTTATTCTTACGATGTTTTGCTCGAAGATGCCAAACTGATCAAATAAACAATCGGCCAGTACAACTTCTCTTCTACCTAAATGTGGCTGTCTCTCCTCTTCGATAACTAAAATCCTGCAAAAGCACACTTATGAAAGTTAAATCTTTACAGTTTCCGGCATTATTTTGCCTGATTATTTTTTTTTACAGTTTCATGCAAAAATGTCGAACAAAAAGAGAGCAAAGATAAAACTCAAAACATTGAAATTCAGCAAGAAAACTCAGAATCTCTGTCAGGTAATAATATTGGGGTGTATGAGGGAATGTTGAAAATAGATTCACTTAATACAGAAATCAGGCTAAAAGTTGCAGCCTATTATTACCTGAATAAAAATTTCGAAAAAGCACTTGCTCATTACCTTATCATCCTTCAAAATGACAAGAACAACCTGGCTACCCTATTTAATCTTGGGAATATTTATTACGATATGCAACAAAATGAGCAAGCGATAAAATACTATGAAAGATTGCTGCTACTGGATAAGAATAACAGTAACGTGCGCTGCGACCTGGCAACGTGCTATATGAACATGAACAACACCTCAAAAGCAATTGATATTCTTCGGGAGAATATTAAACTCGATACCAATCATTTACAGTCGCATTACAACTTGTCGGTGATGCTCAGGAAAACCGGAAAAACAGTTGAAGCCGACAAAGAACTAAGCATATACAATTCTATGTCGGCCTCGCAGCCAGGTTCAACAAAATAAGCAAACGCCCATTTCAAAAGAAATACAATTATCGATACCTTCTTAAAAACTGATTTATGAAACGTGTAATAAAATTTATTTTTTCATCGCCGATGACTATTATTTTGCTCTCATTATTAGCATTGGTCCTGGCAACTGCTACTTTCATCGAAGAAAAATATGATACTCAAACGGCAAAGCAACTAGTTTACCAGGCAAAATGGTTCGAGTTCCTGTTTTTCCTGTTGGTATTGAATTTATTCGGCCACATTAAACAGTACAACTTGTTGAGCCGAAAAAAATGGGCAGGCCTGCTCTTTCACTGTGCTTTTATTATAATAATTATAGGAGCCGGAATTACGCGATATTTTGGTTTTGAAGGTACCATGCCCATCCGCGAAGGCGAAACTTCAAATATAATTTACACCAGCGAGCCTTACCTTCAGATTTCAATTCAGGATAAAAATCAAAAATTAGATTATAGCAAACCACTCGTTATCAGCAACTTCGAAACCAATTCCTTCCGGAAAGAATTTGTTTCGGAAACAAACGGGAAAATTGAGATAGCCTATCATAGTTTCATCCCGAACGCTGTTCAGAAAATTACGGAAAATGTTCCTGAAGGTAAAAATATCGTTGAATTCGTTGTCGCCAACGAAAAAAACCAGCAAAATCTTTACATTGAAAACGGCACTTATAAATCTTCTAATGGAATAACTATAGGTTACGACAACGACTATGCCGGTAATACTATAAATGTTACTGAAGAAAACGGGGCATTGAAATTTATTTCGGCATTCGATATAGTTGTAGGCGATATGTCGATGAAGGCCGAAGATACCATCGCCAAAAATACCTTGACTGAATTTCAGAGTGAAAAAATTTATGCTGTCCGGGGATCAATTTTCCATTTGAGCGGTATTTATAAAAATGCTAAAATTCAATGGGTACAAGGTAATGAAACTGAAAACGGGACTGACTTACTGATACTGGATGTAACTGTAAATGGCAAAACAAAGCAAGCGAATGTATTTGGCGGGGCCGGAAATAGCATGAATATGCAAAGTTTTACTTTTGAAAATTTGCCTGTTCAAATAGGGTATGGAGAAAAAGCGGTTGAACTTCCTTTTTCAATACGGTTGAATGATTTTGCCCTCGAACGCTATGCCGGATCAATGAGCCCATCTTCCTATGCCAGTGAGGTTACGTTGATCGATAACAGGAATAACCTGAAAGAAGATCACCGGATTTTTATGAATAATGTACTGGACTACAATAAGTACAGGTTTTTTCAATCTTCGTACGATAAGGATGAAAAAGGAACCATCCTTTCGGTGAACCACGATTATTATGGCACAAAAGTAACCTATCTCGGATACCTGCTCCTCATAATTGGCTTTGTACTTACATTATTTAACAAACACTCCCGGTTTTTTATGCTGGCGAAAAAAATAAATGAAATAAAACTGAAAAGAAAAGCAGGAACTTTAATCGCTGTTTTACTGCTTATATTCAATGTATTAGCTTCTGCCCAGCAAGTTTCACAAAAGCCGGTTTCACCGGAACATGCCGACAAGTTCGGACATTTACTAAGCCAGACTTTCGATGGCCGGTTTGAACCCGTGCATTCGCTGGCATACGATGTAATGCATAAGATTTCGCGTAAAGACCAATTCGATATTAATGGCAAAGGCAAAATGAATGCAATGCAGTTGATGATTGATATGCTTATGTTTCCTGACTTCTGGAAAGAACAGAATATCATTTATGTGAAGGAAAAATCGGTTCAGGATATTATAGGCATAAATACTAAATACGCAAAATTTCTTGATTTTTTCGATAGCAACAACGCATACAAACTTCAGAAATACGTTGATGAGGCTTTCCGCAAAAAGCAATCGGAACAGAATAGCTTCGACAAGGAAATTATTAAAGTTGACGAAAGGATGAATATTTTTGTGATGGCTATAAAAGGCAGCATACTGAAAATATTTCCGGATCAGCTTGCCGCAAACAACAAATGGATAAGTGTTGACGACAATGAATCCATGCAGCCCCTCACCGGAGTTCTGACTATTATAAACGAAGACCTGCAATTGCGCCAGTTCAACTGTCGAAATATTATGATTGCTTACGTAACAGAATTGCCTAAAGGAATTGCTTCCGGCGATTATAGTCAGGCTGACAAAATTGTTGGTTATATAAAGAGCATTCAGCGGGCATCTGCCGGTCCGGAACTGCTATCTTCCGAAGCAAAAATCAACATCGAAATCCTTTACAACAAACTGCAGATATTCATTGTTTTGCGCAACTTTTATGCCCTGCTGAGTGTGGTTCTGTTATTGCTTGCCTTTATCGAAAACCTTCAGGTTCAAAAAAACAGGTTAATAAACTGGTGCCTGAACATTTCTATCGGATTACTGGGCATTGGTTTCCTGTATCATACTTTTGGTTTGATACTGCGGTGGTATCTTACGGGTCATGCACCATGGAGTAATGGTTATGAATCGTTGT
>CAIXAQ010000033.1 GCA_903917425.1 uncultured Bacteroidales bacterium | reverse complement strand
TTTTTTTTGTAGAACATTTGTAGAACATTTCCTTTTTTGCAGAACAATAGTTAAAATTAATTGCTCTTTTTAAGTGCTTAAAGTGCTTAGAAAACAAAAAGGCCTTCCCTCGGGAAAGCCTTGTCGTTATTGATAATCGTTTGATTTTGTGTGAGGGTGGAATATGGGGTTCGAACCCACGACCTCCGGAACCACAATCCGGCGCTCTAACCAGCTGAGCTAATACCACCGTGTTATAAGTGCAAAAGTAATCTTTAATTTTGAATTTGAAAGTGTTTTTGGATCATTTTTAATAGATTTGCGGCGTAATAATACTTAATGGCTAATAGAAATTAGAAAATAGTCTTCGTACCTGGAAATTCACAAATAAGCATCCGGTTGGACCTTGAACTTTGAACCTTGAACACGAAGCATTTGAACGCCAAAGGCAATTGAACGTTGTACTGAATAATCCATTTTCGATTAACTATTTCCCATTAACTCATAACCATTAACTAATCCCCTCCCCCAATGGCAGACATAATCGATTACAAAATCTATGGCGATGACATGCAGATCGTCGAAATTGAACTTGATCCTTCAGAGGGCGTCCGTGCCGAAGTTGGCGCAATGATGTTCATGGAAGAAGGCATACAGATGGAAACCGGAACCGGTGGCGGCGTTTTTAAAGGCCTCCGACGCATGTTTACAGGAGATGGATTTTTCATTTCAACATTCCATAATACTGCTTCTGTAAAACGCTGCGTTTCTTTTGGCGCTCCCTATCCCGGAAAAATAATTCCTCTTGACCTCAAGACGGTAGGGGGAACTTTTATTTGCCAGAAAGATTCGTTTTTGTGCGCTGCCAATGGCATTGACATCGACATTGCTTTTACTAAAAAAATCGGGGCCGGGCTTTTCGGTGGCGAGGGCTTTATTCTCCAAAGGCTTTCGGGCGATGGATTAGCTTTTGTTCACGCAGGTGGAACCATTATCAGGCGCGACCTTCGCGAACGCGAAACACTGCGGGTCGACACCGGCTGCATTGTTGCCATGGCTCCGACAGTGGATTACGATATTCAGTTTGTGGGTGGATTTAAGAACGCACTTTTTGGTGGCGAAGGACTTTTTCTGGCAAGTCTAACCGGTCCAGGAACCATTTACCTGCAAAGTTTACCCTTATCCCGCTTAGCCGACAGAATTATATCATCATCACGTTCCAATCGCGAACAATCGCAGGGAATCGGGGGTATTGGAGGCAGTTTGCTGGGAGGTCTACTCGGTGGCGACAACAAATTTTGAGGTGAAATACATGTTTTCCCATCTTTACTATTTTAATCCTGGGGATGGGAACCTGGTTAAGAAGTGCTGATTTTCAACTTATTGAGTCATTCTCAATGATGGCTGGCACCCTGTATAAATCTGGATTGTTCTATCAAACAAGCGTTTAAACTATAATTATGCAAACACTATTCGGCGAGTTTGAGGATGAAAAACCTAAAGCTTTAAAAATTGTTGTCATAGGCAAAAATACGTTGTCGAAAAACCAGCAACTGTTTAACAGGTTAACAAAACGTATCGAAAACCTGGAGAAAGAAAACGTAAAACTGACAGAAAAACTTTCGAGGTTGTTGTCATTTCACGGGAAGGAAATTAATCCTCTTCAAACGGAGGTAGCAAATGCCCGGATTCAACTTGCCATGGCATTGGGAAACACGACCGAAAACATGAAGTTCACGAAAATGCAGACCGAAAACATTGCTTATGTAATAGTGGAGCAGTGTAACGAGGCTTTCTGCAATGTAGAGCCAAGCCCTGAGCAGGAGGCTTTTTACGACAAATGGGCTGATGTTTCGTATCAGCAAGGCAAAGAACAGCAAATGGAAGAAGAGAAAGAAAAATTTGCCGAGTATATGAGTCATGCTTTTGGGATGGAAATCGATATGAACGATTTTGATGCCGGTGCCGAAGGACAGGCTCGGTTTTATTCGAAAGTGAAGGATCAGTTCGACAAATCCAGCCAAAATGAAGCCAGGCCAACAGGTAAAAAATCGAAAAAACAGCAGATTTA
>CAIXAQ010000032.1 GCA_903917425.1 uncultured Bacteroidales bacterium | reverse complement strand
TTTTTTTTGTAGAACATTTGTAGAACATTTCCTTTTTTGTAGAACATTAGTAGAACATTTTTACTCGTTTTACGTGCTTAAAGTGCTTAAAGTGCTTAGAACGCAAAAAGGCCTTCCCTCGGGAAAGCCTTGTTATTATTGATAAATACCTGATTTTTAAGTGTAGCGAGGACGAGATTTGAACTCGTGACCTTCGGGTTATGAATCCGACGCTCTAACCAACTGAGCTACCTCGCCTTGTTTGAGGGGTGCAAAATTATCAATTTTTCCGAAACAAACAAACTATGGCGACGAAAATGTCTTTTCAAAGCGCAATCGGCTTCAATTTTAAGGTTATCGTCCTTTTCCTGGCAGATTTAGCCTGCTATTTCAAAAAATTCATTATAAACTACTCCTCTTCTGCTAAGCCCTTCAAACAGAAACTTAACAATACTTTCATCCTTTCCCAGGAATTCAGGAGCCGAAACGCCTTTGCGATCATACAAGCCTTTTGCTAAAAGCCTTGCAGTCATAGTGGCTGTATACCCTGTGGTACGCGCCATGGAGTGTACACCGGTCACTTTATCGAACCTGTCGTATAAATTCCAGGTGTAGCGATGCCTGACACCATTTTTCAAACCTTCGGTAATTACCTGCATAATGGTAAGATCTTCTTCGCCTTCCTGAAGTTTCCATTTTGGGAATAACAGTCGGGATGTAAATTCAAGCGGACTGATCATAGCCCCATTGATTAATATCGGCTCCTTGCTGAAAAAACCGGTATCGCGAAGGACTGCCATTTTTTCGATATGGCCTTTATACCTAAGCGTTTTTTCGATCAGATAATCTCCTTTTACGGTAGTTGCAAGTGTGCGCAACCCATCGCTGTTAAAGGCTTCGAGGGTGCCAATACCGGGGAAGTTCAGCAATTCAGGATCCGAAAGAGCTTCGCGCACCACCATCCGGCCTCCGTCAATATATCGGGCGGGGCGGGTATATTCTTCAATTACATCGATAGGCGAAAAAACAGCTTTATATTCAAATGGCCAGGTTCTGACAACAGGCAAACCGCCAACATAAGTGATTCCTTTCTCGAGCGAATCAAGTTTTGACGCGCCGTATCCGATCAGCACATTGCTCATGCCCGGAGCTACACCCATATCGCAAATAGCCGTAACATTCATCTGTCTGGCTTTCGAATCAAGTGCAAACATATCCTCGGGGAAGAATGCAATATCCACTGCATTTTTCCCGCACTCGATGATCCGCTCCAGCGTGCGGAATCCCATAAATCCTGGCACAGCACTGATAATCAGATCATGTTTCTCGACCAGAGGTTTTAATACCTCAACATTATCGAGGTTGGCCTGCACGGTGCTGATTCCCGCAATTGACGCTAGACGGTCAAGAGCTTCGAGACTTAAATCGGCAGAAGTAACTTCAAATTCGCCATTTCTGGCAAGATCCATTGCGATTGGCCCACCTACGAGACCCGCTCCCAAAACAAGTATTTTCATTTGGTTTTGATTTTTATGATTATTCTTATTAAATGATGTAACTATCTGAAAAACAAATTTCTAATCACTGAAAAGGTTTTTTAAACCTGGCTTTCGACCACCTGATTTCTCCTATTTTTACCTATTGAACGCCCTAATTTTTGCGATTGTGAAACGACCACACCGAGCAATACCAGGATCATTCCGGCAATTTTGAGCGCAGTAAACTGTTCGCCAAGAATAAAAAACGAAAATATTCCCGTAAAGACGGGTATAAGGTTAGCGAAAACATTGGCCTTGATCACGCCAATTCCCTTGATTGCTATGATGTAAAATATATACGCCAGCGTGGAAGCAAAAACAGCCAGTTGAAGCAATGCCATCACGAGTTCGCGGGTTGGTGTAACCGTTATAAAGTGCTGAAAATCAAAAATAAGGAATAAGGGAAGGAAATACAAAGCCCCGATCAGGTTTTGATACGTAATAATTGTCACGGGCTTGTATTCGTGCGAAATCTTCCGGATAATGACAGAATATGCCACCGCTGCAAACACAGCGACAAACAGGAGTAAAACTCCCGCCGGGGCAGCATTAAGCGAAAGATCGGGGTTAAAAAGCATGAGCATTATACCCGCAAACGAAAATAGTATCCCGATAACAACAGCTTTGGTGACTC
Organism: uncultured Bacteroidales bacterium; assembly: GCA_903917425.1. GTDB lineage: Bacteria > Bacteroidota > Bacteroidia > Bacteroidales > UBA4417 > UBA4417. The sequence goes on along the minus strand of CAIXAQ010000032.1, from coordinate 3,628 downwards.
TTTCGCGCACCATATAATACGCGGCAAAAGGGCTGAATAATGGAATTGTAGCTATAATGACTGAAGCAATCGTGGGGGTAACCAGTTTAAGTCCAAAGCTTTCACCCAAAAAGTAACAAAATGGCTGGGTGAATGATAGCAACAAAAAATATTTCAGATGTTCGCGTTTTATTGTTTGCCGTGTGCGGGTTAAAAGCATAAAAGTCATTAAAAGCGCACCCGAAATAAGTAATCGCAGAAAAATGATGGTTATTGGTTCGTACCATTTGATCGCTATTTTAAACCAAACAAAGGATAAACCCCAGAACAGCATGGATACTACTGCAAAAAGGTAAACTTTAAAAGTTTGGTTAGGCATAGGGAGAAATCTGGTGATTATTTTCGGTGCGAAGATACCTTTTTAGTCATTGCTTTTTCGCCTCAGGTTTAAAAATGATACGACAATTAAATATTTTGAACCACTGGATATAAAGCAAATCACACCTTCAGAGTCAGAAGACAGAATGGAGATTAACTCTAAAGATGCGTAAATCAGCCAAATTGATTTAAAAAGAAAAAGCCGGTATTTTATTGATACCAGCTTCTTGCATTGTCTTAAGCCTTGAAATACAAAGGATTGAATCAGAAGGAAAAGTACTGAACTACAGCCACAATCCTCTATTTTTGTTGGGTAAGGTTACGGAACATCGCATCGTTCTTTATAACTTCAATGGCTTTGATCAGGTCGTCATCCGTGCTGCTTATCATTTCATAATAAGCATTCAGGTTGTACAAATTTCTTGCTATCAAAGCTTTAAGGACCACTTCTATCTGTTTGCCCGAAACTTCCAGGTCTTTGTCCTTTCTTGGAACTTCTTTGGTTTCAGCAAAAGCAACAAATTCATTTAGTAATTTCTGATCGTCAGTAAATCCTTTTTTAAAAGCCTTGCTGTCAGGATAGGTTTTCAGCAGGTCCTTACGCCTTGATTCGATATATTGAACCGTAAACTCATTGAGTAATCCTTTGCGGAAAATATCCTCATAATACCGCGAAAGGAATGAAGTGTCGAGCGGGATAAAATAATCGGGCATAATGCCGCCACCGCCATAAACCACGCGTTTATTCTGTGTATAATAACGCAGCGAATCAGGAAATTTTATGCTATCGGCATGCACCATTTCGCCATGTTTATAGCGGTTTAAAACCTCGTCTTTGTAGCCTTCTTCACCATCAGCGTACGATTTTTGTATGCACCGCCCCGATGGTGTGTAATAACGTGCCGTAGTAATTCGCACCATTGAACTGTCGGGCAACATATATGGTCGTTGTACGAGGCCTTTGCCGAATGAGCGCCTGCCCAATATCAAACCCCTATCCCAGTCCTGCACGGCACCAGAAACAATTTCAGAGGCAGATGCAGAGCCTTCGTCAATCAAAACTACCAGTTTTCCTGCTTCCAACATCCCGCTCGAGGTAGAAATAAAATCCTGCTTTGGGCTTCGAAGTCCCTTGGTATAAACTACAAGTTTACCTGCCGGCAGAAACTGGTCGGCCAGGTCAAAAGCGATGTTAAGATAGCCGCCGGAATTGCCTCGCAGGTCGAAGACAAGGTTTTTCATGCCCTGGTTTTGCAATAACCTGGCCGCATCAATAAATTCGTCGGTCGAAGTAGCTGCAAACCTCGAAAGCTTGATATAACCTGTATTTTCATTAAGCATGTAAGATGCATCAATGCTGTTGAGAGGGATTTTGTCGCGGGTTATCGAATAGTCAATCAGCTCTTTACGCCCTTTACGGAAAATAGCCACATCCACTTTACTTCCCCTTGGCCCACGCAGGTGGTCGAGTACGAATTGATTATTTATTTTTTTGCCAAAAGCATCCTCATTGTTTATCTTGATTATTTTATCTCCTGCAAGTATGCCTAATTTTTCCGACGGCCCTCCCGGAACCGGCGAAATCACGAGAATGGTATCTTTATAAATCTGGAATTGAATGCCAACGCCATCAAAGTTGCCAACCAAGGGTTCGTTCGTTTTTTCAACATCCTTTTTCGAAATGTATACCGAGTGCGGATCGAGTTCCTTCAAAACTGCTACAATGGCTTCTTCGGTTAACTTGGGCTGATCCACATCTTCAACGTAATAATAGTTGATGAGTTGCATCAACGTGTTGAACTTCAATGTAGTGGACTTAGGATCGACTGAAGTTTGTTTATATTGTGCTGATGTGTTGATGCTTAAAAAAAGCAGAATGGACAATAGTGTCAGATATGGGGCTATTTTCATAAAAAGAACCTGGTTTTTTAATTTGAACATCAAAATTACATGAAATTTCGCATTTAAACTGAGAAATAGCAAAATCCGGCCTGTTCATTTAACATTTTTTCTGCTTCGTCACTATGTAGAATGATTCCAAATAAAGGCCCGGGATGTTTATTCTCAATCGTAGAACAATTAAAGTAGTTACTTTTGTTGATATAATACAATAGATTGAAGGCGATAAAACCGGATTTTTAATTTATAGATGCTGGTTTTCGGCAATGTCATTTCTTTAATAATTGAAATCAATGAAACTAATAAAAATTTTTGCGTTAGCAGGCTTAGCACTTGGAGGCATTATGCTGGCTTCCTGCGAACATGAGTCGGAACAGGTACACGGAACTACCAAAGTTTGTTTCCCAAGCGAGGTATTGCCCATTATGGTTTCAAACTGCAATATGTCGGGTTGCCATACTGGTGGTGGCGAATTGCCTGCACTCAGCACCTACAACGATTTACTCAGACTCGTTGTTCCTGGTCAGCCCAGCAAAAGTAAACTGCATAAAGTGCTTACGGCCAATCAGATATCTAGCCAATTTATGCCGGCAGGAGCTGATCCTCTGCCCAAAAAATATATGGACCTTATTAGTTTGTGGATATTGCAGGGAGCCAAGGATTTAGATACTTCCAATGTCCAGTTTACAGCCACCATTCTGCCGATATTTAAAGCTAATTGCGAAAGATGTCATAACGTATCGATGCCTTCCGGAGGAATTATTCTGACAGATTATACCACAATTAAAGAGTGCGCTGTCAGCGGCCGGCTTTTGGGGACCATTCAGCATCTGCCCGACTATTCGGCTATGCCCCAGGGAGCGGATAAACTTTGTGATTGTAACATTGCCGAAATTACCAACTGGATAAATATAGGAATGCCTAATAATTAAAACCAAGATGAAAATACGACTAATAACACTAATTGTCTCAGCTTTCGCTTTATCGATGGCTTTAAGTGCCTGCTACAACGATAATGAAGAAGATTTATACCTGGCATATCCTGTAAATACAACCTGCGATACCACCAATGTAACATACTCAGCCACGGTAGCGCCTATTTTCAGCAGCTATTGCAGCTCCGGTTCGTGCCACGGCGGAAGCAATCCCAAAGCAGGTATCTCCACATCAAGTTACGCTTCGGTAACGGCAAATATTACTAAAATAAGGGCATCTATCAACGAACAACCTGGTGCTACGACCTTTATGCCGAAAGACGGAAGCAAACTTTCGAGCTGCGATCTGACTAAAATTGATATCTGGATCAACCATGGAATGCCAAATAATTAACCTGTTTATACCTTAAAAATATGAAAAAAATATTACTTATTGT
>CAIXAQ010000031.1 GCA_903917425.1 uncultured Bacteroidales bacterium | reverse complement strand
TTCATCAAATTAAGGGAAAAGCTGAAGGATGTTGGCATAAAGACATTTTTGCCCGAGTTAGATCAGTTTGAAGCCCGCGATAAAATAAAACTCTTCGAATTCGGACAGAAACACGATTTAAAAGTACCTGCCGATAAAATTATATATCATTCGTATGACTTGCCTGCCGTAGCCGACAAACTTGGCTTCCCTATGGTAGTAAAGGGCAAATTTTACGATGCCATAATCGCCAATACACTTGAGCAGGCTCAAAAAGCTTTTTATAAAATACAGGCTAAATGGGGACTGCCGATTATAGTTCAGGAGTTTATTAACGGCACCGAATTCAACATTGCCGCATTAGGCGATGGCGAAGGAAATGCAATTAGTATTATCCCGATGCGGAAACTTTACATTACCGACAAAGGCAAAGCGTGGGCCGGAATTACACTCGACGATCCTTCGTTTATCGAACTGGCCCGAAAGTTTATTGAAGTTACGAAATGGCGTGGCGGCTGTGAACTCGAAATTATGCAGAATGCTGCAGGTGAACCTTATATAATGGAAGTTAATCCCCGTTTTCCGGCCTGGATTTATCTTACTGCCGCCGCCGGGCAGAATCAGCCTGCATCCCTGGTTAAAATGGCCCTGGGTCAAAAAGTAACACCTTTTAAAGAATACGAAGTAGGAAAAATGTTTATCCGCTATGCCTGGGATTTGATTACCGATGTGAGCGAATTTCAGAAAATTTCGGGAAACGGGGAACTCCAAAGGGGAAAAGCAAAAACGGAAAACATAAAAGTCGAAAATAACATTAACTAAATTACTTATCCACAGGATATTACCAGGATAAAAATCAAGACTCTAAACAGGATAAATCATGGAAAAACTAAGATACGAAAGGCCTATCATCAAGAAAATGAATTCAGGTCTAATGAATAAATTCGGCACCCGCACTGAATTTGAACCGGTAACTCACATCGAAAGTGTAACCGTAAAAAGCCTGATCGAAAATTTCGGATCACCCTTATTTGTTATTTCGGAGAAACAAATCAGGCGCAATTATCAGAATGCAACCCGGATCTTTAAAACCCGTTACCCGAAAGTACAGTTTGCCTGGTCGTATAAGACCAATTACATGAATGCCGTCTGTAAAGTGTTTCACCAGGAAGGCTCGTGGGCCGAAGTTGTTTCGGGCTTTGAATATCAGAAAGCATTAGGCAACGGGATGCCTGGAAATAAAATCATTTTTAACGGTCCTGATAAAACCGACGAACAACTTATTGCCGCAGCACGCAACAATTCCCTGATCCATATCGATCATTTCGATGAACTTTATTCACTCATCAGGCTGAGCGAAGCTAACAACCTGAAACCACGTGTGGCCATCCGCGTTAATATGGATACCGGTATTTATCCTAAATGGGATCGCTTCGGGTTTAATTTCGAAAACGGTCAGGCCTGGAATGCCATTACCCGCATCATAAACTCCGACCACCTGGATTTGGTTGGACTGCACTGTCACATAGGCACTTTTATGCTTTCACCTTCTGCGTATGCCGTGGCTGCCACAAAATTGTGCGAACTAACCTGGAGCATCAAGGAAAAATTCAACAAAACAATACAATACATCGATCTCGGAGGAGGTTTCCCATCCACAAACACGCTGAAAGGCGCCTATTTACCCGGTTCCGATACCGTTCCTTCCATCGATCAGTTTGCTGATGCCATCACCGATGTTATTCTTGGCTATGGTTTCAAACACGATGACCTGCCTCTGCTTATTCTCGAAACCGGTCGCGCCCTTATCGATGATGCCGGATTTCTATTGGGCACGGTATTGGCTTCCAAACGTCTATCCGACGGACGTCGGGCCACCATACTCGATTTCGGCGTAAATTCCTTGTTTACCTCGTTTTGGTACGATCACCGGGTAAGCCCTGCACAGGCCTCGGGACAGCACACCGAAGACATGGTGCTTTACGGTCCGCTTTGCATGAATATTGACATTGTCCGCGAAAGCATCACCATGCCTTTGCTCGAAAAAGGAAATCATCTGGTCGTGCACCAGGTAGGCGCTTACAATATGACACAATGGATGCAGTTTATAACACTGCGGCCTAATATTGTCTTAATTGACACTGACAACAACCCGCATGTGATACGCAAAGCCGAAACCCTCGAATACCTCGAGGCATTCGAACAAGTTCCTGAACACCTGGGTCACAATCCGCTTAAATAAGCATATTTTTACAGTCATGGAATTACACAATTTCAGAGTCGCTTTTTCTTTGTTTAATTAGTAAAAATAAGCATCGTAGTATCATGAAAAGGATCTTCTCATTTTGTTTTTTTGTACTGTTAATCAGTTCAAAATTAGCAGCTCAGAGCAGTTTATATGATATGAATGTAATTCAACGCATCGAAATTACATTTACACAAACCAACTGGGACTATATGATGGATACGGCTAAAGCCGGATCCGAAGGGTATATCATGGCGAGTAAAATTAAGATTAACGGGATTGAGTACGATAGCGTTGGCGTAAAATACAAAGGCAACAGCACCTACAAGCCCAACCAGGTTAAAAATCCGCTTCATATAGAACTGGACACTTACAAAGCTCAGGATTATCAAGGTTTCACTGATATAAAACTTAGTAATGCCTTTAATGATCCTTCGTTCCTGCGTGAAGTAATGTCGTATAAAATTGTGCGCAATTACATGCAGGCGCCGCAGTCGAATTTTGCCAATGTTTACATCAACAACCAGTTAACAGGCCTGTATTCAAATTCCGAATCTATTGGAAATAAGTTTGTTGATACACATTTTGGTTCTAAATCAAATGCATTTTTTAAATGTAACCCAATAGGTGGTGCGGGACCCGGAGGCAACGCATACCCGAACCTAGTTTACCTGGGAGCTGACAGTTCACTCTATTACAGCCGTTACGAAATGCAATCCGATGCCGGCTGGTACGACCTGGTAAACCTTTGCGACACCCTTGTAAATCATACAACAGCCATCGAAAACACACTGAATGTGAACGAGGCTCTCTGGATGATGGCTTTTGATAATGTGCTGGTTAACCTGGATTCATACATCGGAGCCTTCGCGCAGAATTATTATTTGTACAAGGACAATTACACCCGCTTCAGGCCTATAGTCTGGGATTTGAATGAATCGTTCGGTCGTTTCTCAAATACGGGAACAACAAACCTGAATACGACCGTATCCAAACAACAAATGACTCATCTGCTGCATATTAACGACAGTAATTGGCCTTTGGTGAAACAACTGCTGGCTTCAGCTACCTTCAAACGCATGTATATAGCGCATATGCGAACCATTTTATCCGAGCAATTCGCCAACAATACGTTCTACAACTATGCACTTCCTTTGCAAGATCTCATCAAAACATCTGTAAGTGCCGACCCGAATAAGTTTTACACCTATGCCAATTTCATCAGTAATCTGACGACAGATATTAGCGGCGGAAATGGTTCGGCACCCGGATTGACCAATTTAATGAACGGGAGAAATACCTATTTAAGTGCTTTAGCTGATTTTACCGCCGTTCAGCCGGTTATTTCAGGAATAGCCGTTTCGGATAATCATCCGCCAATCGGCGCTGTTGTTCACATAACTGCGAACATTACCAATGCAATGGCTTCAGGTACATTTCTTGCGTACAGAAGTGGTGATGTTGAACCATTTAAACGTATCCTGATGTTTGACGATGGGTTTCACGGCGATGGAGCAGCGAACGACGGGGTCTATGGTTCTTCAATTACTATATCAGCCTACAAAACTGAATATTACTTTTATGCCGAGAATAACCAGGCCGGAATTTTTTCGCCACAACAGGCAGAAATGAATTTCTACACACTCTATACGCAGGTTCCGGCAAACAGCAATCTTGTAATAAACGAATTCCTGGCTTCAAACGTCAGTGCCGTAGCCGATCAGGATGGAGAATTTGACGACTGGATTGAAATACTTAACCTTTCGGACAATTTGATTTCACTGGATAGCATGTATCTTTCCGATTCGTACACCAACTTACAGAAATGGCAGTTTCCCAGCGACACTTCCATACTTCCAAATGGCTACCTGGTGGTATGGGCCGATGATGATGGCCAGCAGAAGGGCTTGCATGCCAGTTTCAAACTATCGGCTTCGGGCGAAAGAATAGCACTTACACACGCAACCAAGGGGATTTTCGATACCATCTCCTTTGGCACACAATCCAATGATATTTCGATGCAACGGTGCCCCAATGTTGCCGGTGGTTTCATTTTTGCCACACCCACTTTTGCAGATTCAAATAATTGCGTCACATCAATTGATGAAAATTCAAGCAACACCGAATTAACTATTTTTCCAAATCCGTTAACGGATCAATTAAATATTGTTTCGGGGAACAAGGCGATAAATACAATCCGGATTGTAAACTTGCTTGGAATGACTGTTTTCGAAAGAAATGGCCTAAATACCAGCAGTCTTGCGATGGCATTCGAAAATTTCCCGGTCGGAATTTACCTGGTTATTATAAATGGTATGATAAGCCGGAAAATCGTCAAAGAATAAGATCAATAAGCCTGAACACAAAACAATAGCCTGTATAGATCAAGTACATGAAAAACAATCGGTATATCAGTTCATTCCTCAATACCATTCTGCCTGCTACGCTGAATAGTTACTCTGTTATTTTCTTCTTTAACAATAAGTTACTGGCAGGTATTCTATTCATTGTTACTTTCTTTAATTTCTTTGCCGGATTATGTGGCCTGATTGCAGTGCTCACTGCTGTATTGATTTCATACTCAATGGGTTTCGACAGGATACAGCTTAAAAGAGGTCTTTATAGTTTCAATGCCTTACTAACGGGCATCGGAATGGGGACCTTTTTCGATCCAGGTTATGTATTTTTCAGTCTGCTGTTGCTTGCGGCCCTGTTAACACTCATACTTTCGGTTACATTGGGCGGTTGGCTTGGTAAATACGGATTGCCTTTTCTCAGTATTCCGTTCGTGGTTACATACTGGTTCATATTGTTACCTTCATCTCAATTCGAAAACCTGGGACTTACACAACGCAACATATTCTGGATGAACGAAGTATATGCCATTGGCGGGCAAAAACTGCTCGTTTTGTTCCAAACCATCGAT
>CAIXAQ010000030.1 GCA_903917425.1 uncultured Bacteroidales bacterium | reverse complement strand
AGGGCGAAACATACTGTTTTTTGCTGTTTAAACTGTTGATGAATGCAAAAGACACGACAAACACCATGGAGGTCAGGAAATTGATATTGAACAGTGGAGTCAACGGTGCGCCGTTTTGCGTAGGTTGTGAAATATGATAAGCATCTGGCCAGCCAAAGCTAAGGCTGAAAAAGGCGAGTATCATAAGCGGGTAGGAAAGCCATTCGTATACAGGAGCACTTTTTGTTCTGCCGATCCAAAAGAGCAAAGCAGCCTCAGCCGACCAGAACAGTGTAACCCAGTTTCCGTCGAGTTGCACGGGTATTGAGATGGTTAAAAATACGACTGCCAACCCCAGGATAAATGAAAACAAGTTCCTGTCGGACTGTTTTTGCCGGTAAAGAAGTACGCTTACTATGCTGTGAATAAATACATTACACAGAGTGAACAAGCCTAAAAAATCACAGCCAATAATGTGCTGGTTAAGAATGGAATAACCGGTACCATAAAAAATAAAAGAGTTCACAAGCAGTTGGAGGATATCCTCAAGTTCGAATTTTTCCTGTTTACGCAGTTTATACGCAAGGAAAATAATGTAGAAAGTTATAAAGTAGATAGAAACAAAAGCACTTGACAATCCAAGATGAATAGCCGGGTCATAGTCTGGAATAAACCATGCTAGAAATATAAGCCATGTAAGTACAAAAGAGGAATAATACAGAGGTTTCCAGTATTTCCGGAAGGCAATAACGAGGATGCCAACATTAATAATTGCAACATAACTCAATAGGATCGCAATCTTCCCCGAACCATCGCTCAACAGGAAAGGCACTGCATAAGCGCCAACAAGCCCGATATGGGCGATAACCTGTTTGTTATATTTTATTGCAGCCATTACAGTAAAAACGGTGAACAACACCATCAATGCAAATGTAAATAGCTGTGTGTACAGGGCATAAAAGCTGAAAGCTGCGAAAGTGATGAAATAGAATATAGCCATAGAGCCGCTTAAAAGCACAGCGCTGAAGTTTTCATATTGTTTTTTGAGGTGGATTGAAAATGCAAATAATACCAGTCCAATCAGGTAACCCAAAATAATCCTTGTCAGCGGGCTGATAAGCTGGTTATCGATGGCATATTTTGCGCCAATGCCAACTCCGATAATTGTGATCCCTATACCAATCTTGTTGATAAGGTTTTCGCCAATAAATTTTTCGATATTCTTTCGCCGATCAGCATCGCCATTTTGTTCCTTTTCATCTTTGTAATAAGGCAGTATAGGTTGCAAAGTCGGATTTTCTGCCGGTAAAATATGTTTTTCTGGTTTGGGTTCTTGTGTAAATACTTCCGATTGGGGTTCTTGAATAAATACTTCTGGTTTGAGTTCTTGAATAAATACCTCCTGATCAGTTTCTCCAGAAGTTTTGGTCGTTACATACTCTGATTCCTTCGATTCAAGAGCATTTATGTCTTGTCGCAGACCGTCAATTTCATTTTTAAAAGACTCTACCCTGTTCGAAAGCAGTGTAATTTTCTCCTGAAGTTGGATGATGATGTCCTTTTCTCCATTCATATAGAAACTCTTTTTTTTAAGTGTTCAACAACAAACCAGGCAAACATTACAAATGTGCAACTTGTCAAATACAGCGCGGAAAAAGGTTTTTATCCAACCCGGATTTAAAATCAAAAATTGCATTATGTAAAGTTAAGAAAAAAAGCAGAAAATTGAATATTTTTTCCTGACCAGGTTTTTTAACTGAAATTCCAGAAACTATTCAGCCCTTACAAAGCATTGAAAAACAAATATTTGCCACAGATTTCGCAAATTTCGCGGATTAACATCAAAGCAATTCAGTCAGTTTTAACATAAGAACTATCTTAAATAGCCATAAATCTGTGCTAATCTGTGAAATCTGTGGCGAAAATGGCGAATTTAGGGGGTGAATAGTTACAAATTCTGACGAAATAGAATTATTTTGCCTGTTTTGATATTCTTTTCCTTTTAAATAGCCTGTTTCCTCCTGGATAAATCAATAAAGTGTTGATAAATGCAACATGTGTATACTAAATATACACTATAGGGTAAACGGTTGTCTGTTAGCTGATTGCAGTACAGAAACATTTATAGTGTTGCAATATTCAACAGTATACTTGTGTAAATATTAAACATAGTAATTTTAAAAGTATTGTAAATCAAATAGATACAGGGCATTATTGTGTTTGGCACTGTAATTGAATGGTATGAATCGTAATGAAAATATAGAAATCATGAAAACGAAAATTTTAACATTAGCAGGGATTTTGCTGTTAATCCTTTTCAGCAGTGCAAATGCACAGGAAAAAACAGGCAAAAATACAGTTTCGCAACAGGAGCCGGTTACAATTACCAGTACTCCCGATTTATATGAGTTGACTTTGAATCTGGTCAGCGAATTTAATCTCCTGAATCCAGGTGTGAATGTGAAAGTTATTAGCGGGGCTGCTGATAAAAATGCAGAATCAGGCAAGGGCGAAAGCCTGAGTTTTGTTTCAGCTAAATCACAGGTGGCAACCGCTAATGAAAAGAGTTGGGAAATAACGGTTGGCCGTGATGTTATAGTGCCCATTT
>CAIXAQ010000029.1 GCA_903917425.1 uncultured Bacteroidales bacterium | reverse complement strand
TGGTTGAATCTGAAATTAAAATTCTAAGTCAGCTATTAATTTATTAACAGCTTCTTTACTTACATCTTCTCTTTGTTTAGATTTAAGATAATTTATTATGATTGTTTTAAGATAATTACCCGACATACTATTTTTTCTTTTTGTCTGTTTAACAATTTCTGCCAACTGGTCTTTTGCCTGCTGAAGTATGGTCTGGGCTTCAAGCATATCAAAGAAATTGAATATGCCTCCTTTATAATGGCCACTGTTTTTTCGGGTTCTCCTCAGCCTGTTTTATGGATTAGCGGGCTACAGATAAGTCAAAGTATTATTTTGGCATACAATAGGCACCACTTGTACATTCAGATAAAATTGGTAGCTTTGTTTATAAAATCAGGAAGTTATGCTTCTGTCTTTGTCCCTTTTAGGATTAATTTTATCAGCAATTCTCCTCTATTTCAATGCAAGAAATTATAAATCTTCCATTTACCTCAGTCTTTTCTTTTTTCTGATAAGCATGTATAGCTTTTCACAGTATGTTTTGCTTTATTCAAAATCTGTTTTTCTGGTTAGTATTATTCCGGGTCATTTCGGCTTCCTGTTCTATCTTGCTGGTCCAATGTTGTATTGGTATATCCGGAGTGTATTAACAGATGATTACCATCTTAAAAAAAAGGATTTGTGGCATTTTCTGCCAATGGTAATTTATTTTGTTGCAGTCCTGCCTTACTTGTTTTCCTCTTTTGCGTCTAAAGTTGAGATTGCCAGAGAAATCGTGAAAGATATTTCGTTTTTACAGCAGTACAAATTTACAGTTCTATCAGATATATTTTCTGTTCATGTCGTTTACCTGAGCCGGCCGTTGATTCTTTTAGGGTATACCTTCTGGTCTGTAACATTATTTATCCGGTATTTAATAAGCAAAAGGGAGTTATTTGTTTTCTCCCACCAGCATTTTATGACTAAATGGCTTTCTGTTTTTTTAATATTCAACTCCATGATGATTGTCTGCCATTTTCTGCTTATGCTTAAACCCATTTCCGTATTTGCTACCCTTAATGTATTGCAAATCTTGTCAGCGGCTGGATTGATGGGATTGTTAATTTCGCCATTCTTTTTTCCTGATACTTTATATGGGTTACCTCGTTTCCCTGAATCAACAGCAACATTGAAACCCAAAGAATCGGGACTGGATACGTTTCCCGGGATGCCAAGAAAAAGCACAAATCATTTCGAATCCGGTTATCTCCTGGATATCAATCAGAAAGCAGATTCCTGCATGAAGCAATTTCAGCCCTATCTTCAACCCGATTTCAACCTGGCACAGTTTTCAGTTCTTGTCCATATTCCTACCCATCATCTTGCCTATTATTTCAGAGAAGAAAAAAAACAGTCCTTTATTGATTACCGGAATATTTGGCGTATAAACCATGCAAAAACCCTTATAAAAGAAGGTAAAGCTTCAGATTTGACACTGGAAGCGATTGGATTGCTTTCTGGTTTTTCTAACCGCAATACTTTTTTTATCGCTTTTAAAAAAGCTGAAGGAATATCACCGGGTACTTTTGTTAATCAGTACACAGTATAATATTTTTCGGATATCATGTCTTTGTAACGATTTTACAAAAACCATACAAACATTAGTACCTTTAATTAGCTCATTTCTGATTCTAATTATAAATTTGATAAAATGCTGAAGAAAATACTCTAATTATCTATCCAACTTCTTGTATCTATCCAACTTCTTGTCATTCCAATTTCGATTTTTGTTGGCCTCCAATCAAATAAAAACAAGGCTGGTGATTTAGTCCATCACAAAAGGGTACACTCCGGCTCGCAGGGATATCTATAGCTTTGATTTTGAGAAGGTGAATTATTAAGTAGCAATTCTATCTGAAATTCAATATACTATGAAGATGACGCGAAGAGAAATACTAAAGCTTTCCGGAGCCTCTATGGGAGGACTACTGTTGGCTAGTCCGCTCAGCGGCTTTGGCAGTTCAAACGAACCAAAAGAATCGGATCCATCACAAAAAAATTCCCTTTTTGATGCATTGCCTGTTTTTCCACTTGGTGAAACGCTGGATGCAAATGAAATGCGGATAACTTTCCTGGGAACCTCCTGTATTGCGAGGTTGTCGCAGGAATGCAACAGTATTTTTGTGGAGGTTGGAAGTGGTGATCATTTTATGTTCGAGTGCGGAACTGGTGTGTTTGCAAAATACGCTGCCATGGGAATACCGATGAGTAAGATGAATAAAATATTTATTACTCATCTGCATGGCGACCATTCAAGCGATTTGACTCACATTTACTGTTTCGGACCCTCTCAGGACCGCAAATCCCCGCTTTATATCTGGGGACCCACCAAATCCGATTTCATCTACCATGATCCGGAGGGGAAACCCAGGGGTCCTTATGAGGACGGAACACGTACATTCTGTGAGAGATTCAGGGAAATGAACCGCTGGCATACAGAAAGTTTCAGCTTTGGGTCAACCAGTTATGCAGGCAATCCCCTTCCTGAACAAATTAAAACAAACTGGGGTTTACGTGATAAGCCAGTACAGGTTTCCGATGATGATCCCGATGATGGCTACGCCATATTCCCTATTGAACTGGACTGGAATCTATCCGGAAAAACCGAGGGGGATAACGTTGCCTATAACAATCCGACTACCGGGGTTAAAATAACACATTTCCCAGCTATACATTGCAGGAGAGGATCGGTAAGTTATAAACTTGAATGGAATGGCTTATCCATGATCTTTAGCGGTGACACAAAACCCAATTATGATATGATCACCCAGGCAGGAGGAGTGGATGTGCTGATCCATGAAATGGTTATGCCGGCAAATGATTGGGCACTAAAAAATTCAGGAATGACACCCGATGACCCGAATTTTAAAGTTGCCTATAATTATGCATTGCAGGTTCAAAACAGTTCACACACCCCCCAGGGAGCTTTCGGGTACCTCCTAAGCCAGATGAATCCTCCACCAAGACTGGCAGTAGCCACCCATTTTCAGGCTCAGGACGATACCATCGCTTCTGCCATGCAAAGTGTCCGCAATCACTATCCGGTTGGAGAAATTACATTTGCTTCCGACCTGATGGTGATTAATGTGTCAGCTACTAAAATCAGGCAGCGACGTGCCGTTGTTTCTGCTTTCGCATTTATGCCTGTTAGCACGTTACGCCCTTTAAACACATCAAAATATTGGAAATGGGATGATCCCGTTCTTCAAAATGAAAAACTCATGGATCCATTTGCCCAGATTATAACTACGGAGGAGGTTCCTGCCATAGATCCAATCACTCATGAAGTTAATTACCGGGAAGATGGATACTGATTCCAGTTTTGACAGTGAGCTTTACAATGTTTATGAACAATCCATGTTTTAATCCTTCTATATATGTCAAAATCAATCATTTTGGCCATTGTAATGCTGAGTTCAATGATCCTTTGCGGACAGAATCTAAAAATAACATTTACAGCCTCCGGTGCAGCTTATAAGGTTGATAGTGTAAAAGCAACAAACCTCAGAACCAATGAGAATGTAACCCTTCCCGGAAATGATACATTGATACTTGCCTTTAATTCCGGAACAGGGATTACTTCAAATACAGAGATGATCCACCAGGGGACTGTTTATCCAAATCCTTTCCCTGGCAAAACCACATTTGTCGCCGACGTACTGAAAGCACAAACTTTGACGCTGGAAGTATATACACTAACCGGTCAGTCGGTAGCCAGAACTCAGGCTTTGGTTCAACCAGGCTCCAGCAAATTTGAACTCTCCTTGTCGAAGGCAGGTATATATACGATTAGCGTCACATCAGACCAGGGAACAGAGGGTTTCAAAATCATGTGTTCAGAATCATCCGGTACCGAAAACATGATCCGGTTTAAAGGACATTCGCCAGATAACAAGATCCCCTTATTAAAGAAAATGAACCTCTACACCCTTGGATATACCAATGGAGATATCATCCTTTACAGATGCCGTGGAGGAGTTCATATTACAATCATCACCGATTCGCCAACCTTATCAAAAAACTATGAGGTTGAGTTTGCTCCATGTATCGATCCAGATGGAAAGAGTTATGCCATTGTAAAAATCGGGACCCAAACATGGATGGCCGAGAACCTGGCGTGGCTGCCATCGGTAAGTGTATCCTCGAAGGATTCGGATTCATTGAAGTATTATTATGTGTATGATTATGAGGACAGTATTGTGAATAATGCTAAAAAATCGGTGAATTATAAATTGTACGGTGTACTCTATAACTGGCCGGCTGCAATGAATAAGGGTGGCCAAAAAGAACTTACGATGTTTACTGAGCAGGGAGGTTGTCCCACTGGCTGGCATTTGCCTGATGATAATGAATGGAAAAACCTTGAGATGAACCTGGGGATGGGTCAAACAAAAGCTGATTCTCTCTATTGGCGTAACTCAGGCGAGGTTGGAATAAAACTAAAATCTTCCATTAACTGGTTCGGCAATGGCACTGGAAGCAATTCCAGCGGATTCACAGCATTGCCAGGAGGCTACCTCAATACCCATGGAAGTTTTCGGAGTATTGCCAGCTATGCAGTTTTCTGGTCCGCTTCCAAATCCGACACCTTGCCCTGGTATCGCAGCCTACATTTTAACGATAACGGCAGCTACCGATTTACAACCATGCCAGGTCATGGGTTTTCGGTACGATGCGTAAAAAATGACTAGGGAAAATGATCAGACCCCTGAACGTAATTATCGGCCTTTCCTCCGGACTCGTTTCTTCCACTCTTTTTGCCCGGAAATGAGCGGAAAAAATGGCAAAAACTACCCATAATCTACTGTCGAACATCATGAGTTTTCCATTTCAGAACGATACCAGCTTTAACTATGGGCCATATTCCAGGCTGCGAAATGTGTTGAATATTCAACCAATGATTCCATTTTCAACTTTCGCTTTCCTGGTTGAATCAATAGTTGAGGTAGAAAACCGGTCTGACAAACATATTCCTTTGGTATAAAACAAATCGTATGCCTGAGTACCCACTTTGAAGCTATCTGAATATCATCCGAATTGTCTTATTGAAACACTTTTTCCGCATCTAAAAAACTGAAAGTATAAATGTTTCTTAAAAAAAAATAATATGAAAAAGCTATCCCTGTTGCTGCTTTTAATCGTGTTGTACCTTGCCGCCAGTCCGCAAAGTAACATTCCGGCTCCGGATAATAAAGCAAAGCGGTTCTTCTTTTGTATGAACTACTCGTACCTTGATTCCGATCTGAAACTACTTTCTATGACCAAACATTCGGTGTGGGATGGAATGGACTATGGAATCACAGAACTTGACCAGGATCAGATCGATACCCTGAACTCTTTTATAAGCTACAAAGAGAAATTGCATGATCTGAATCTGACTGCCGGAATGGTATTGCTTAAAACCCCCGGTAGTCCCTGGAATATTGATTGCCAGCTGGTGTTAGGCCTTGTGAAAAGAGCGAACTTTATAGTTAATACAGCGATTAATACCACCGAACAAGAAATTAATTCTGAGAACTTCTCCCCAACCTTCGGAATAGGTTTAAATTTCAGCTACTTGCTAGATGAAAAATGGAAGTTAAAACTTTATACCCAGACTTTATATTCATCCGGCACCACTGATGAAATACAGGATAATATCTTTCCTGAAGTGCCAACCATGGATGAAAGCAGGGAGAGTAAGTTCAAAGAATCCTATTCCCGGATCGACCTTCTTGCTGCTTTCAACATAAATAATTTTAGTGTATCAGCAGGCCCCGGTTTTTACTTTTTATATAATATGCATAAGTACGAAATTGCACGCACTAACCCTGAGAATGGGAAGATCTATGAAGATACTATCGAAACAAGCATGAAAAATAAAACCTTCATCAACGGGAATATAAATCTCGGATGGAAGTTCTCCAACCATATTCTACTCAATGCCGGCGCCGGTATAAGCAACGATATCACGGTCACGGCTGGTCTTGTTTATTTTCTTTAACAATCCGGAAACATCATACATTTAATAAAGTTAAAAGTTAGTCGCCATGAAAAAATATATAATCTCATCAGGTCTGTTTCTCCTTATGTTCCTGTTTGGCTA
>CAIXAQ010000028.1 GCA_903917425.1 uncultured Bacteroidales bacterium | reverse complement strand
TTAATTATTCGGCCTTCGCGCTGATCATGTTGGATCAACATAATTAATTAAATATGAAATGGATAGCTAATATCAGTCGTATTCTGACAGGATTGGTTTTTATATTTTCGAGTTTTGTAAAAGGCGTTGACCCACTGGGAACTGCTTACCGGCTCGAAGATTATTTCATTGCTTTTCACTGTAGCTTTTTTATTCCTTTTGCCCTGTTTTTCTCAATACTGCTTTGTACCCTCGAATTTGCGGCAGGAATAATGTTGCTGCTTAATCTCAGGATGAAAATTGCATCCTGGCTTTTACTTTTGATGATGGTGTTCTTCACATTACTTACATTGAACGACGCTCTTTTCAATCCGGTCCCCGATTGCGGTTGTTTTGGTGATGCCATCAAACTAACCAACTGGCAAACATTTTATAAAAACCTTGTATTGTTGCCATTATCAGGTTTTGTGTTTATTTACCGGAAACAATTTAAACCATTTACTGGCAATGGTAAACAGACACTCCTGGCTGGACTTTTTATTGCCATATTTGCCGGTTTCTCCTGGTACTGTTACAGTCACCTGCCTGCTATGGATTTCACTGAGTGGAAAACGGGTCATAAATTGTATCCCGATAATCCGAAACCTGTAAAATTCTTTCTTTCGTATAAAAATAAGACGACAGGTGAAGTAAAGGAATACATTTCTCCCAACTACCCTTTCAACGATAGTTTATGGATGTCGCAATGGGAGTTTGTTTCCCAACGGGTGGAAGACCCAAATTTTTATTATGGTAAGTCGCTGATAATTAGCGATACATCCGGCAATGTGGTTACTGAAAATATTATACGAAATCCTGATTACCAGTTAATTGTCAATTCGTATGATTTATCAAAGGCGGATCGGGAGGCTTTTGTGAAACTCAATGACTTTTGCGCAAAAGCCTATGCCGATAATGTAGCAACTGCTGTACTTGTGAGTGCAAGCCCTTCGGATATCAGCCGTTTTGCTAAGGAAAACAAACTACAACTTGATTTTTATACTACCGATGATATTGTGCTTAAATCAATTGTTCGCTCCAATCCCGGCCTGTTATTATTGAAGGATGGCGTGATCCTGAAAAAATGGCACCGAAACGATTTGCCTGAGTATGAAGAGTTCAAAAAAATGATTGGTAAGCCATAGAACAACCCCATTTCCAGTCTCTTGTACATTTAACTTTTCACATCCGAAATCAAAAATCGTTAATCGTAATTCGTTAATCGTTAATCGCAAATCCGAAATCAACATCTAACATCCCAAATCCCTCATCCCACATTACCCATGCTCCGCTACGCTCTTATTCGATTGATGTATGGAATACTGGTACTTTTTGGAGTAGTTACTTTGATATTTTTCCTGTTCAACGTTTTACCAGGCGATCCTGCCCGCATGATGCTTGGGCAAAGAGCCGATATTGCTTCGGTTGAAGCCATAAACCGCGATCTGGGTCGTGATAAACCAATGATAGTTCAGTATTTTGGCTTTCTGAATGATGTTTCGCCTCTCTCGTTTCATAATACAACAGACAAAAACAGCGCATTTTATTTTGATTTATCCCGGTATCCTTCTTCCATAAACTTATTAACTATTGGAAAATCAACAGTTGTTATAAAAAAACCTTACCTGAGGAGATCGTATCAAAGCAAACGTTCGGTTTCCGAGATACTTTCCGAAGCTTTTGTTCCGACCATGGTTCTGGCAACGGTGGCCATGATAGCAGCCACCATTATAGGTTTGATACTGGGAATTGTGAGCGCTCTGAATAAAGACGGGTGGTTCGATCGTATTTCGCTTATAGTGAGTATTTTAGGAATGTCGCTGCCTTCTTTTTTTGCAGCCATTCTTATAGCTTGGTTTTTTGCCTATGTTTTAGCCGATTATACCGGGTTAAGTATGTTTGGAAGCCTTTATACCGTTGATGATTTTGGACGGGGTGAATACATTGATCTGAAAAACCTGATACTGCCCGCACTTACACTGGCAATCAGGCCTTTGGCGATTATTACGGAGCTTACACGCAGTTCCATGCTCGATGTTATGACGCAGGATTATATTCGTACGGCAAGAGCCAAAGGGCTGAGCTTGTACCATATAATCATCAGGCACGCGCTTAAAAATGCGCTGAACCCGGTAGTAACGGCAGTGTCGGGATGGTTTGCCTCACTTATGGCAGGAGCGGTATTTGTTGAGTATATTTTCGACTGGAAAGGAGTAGGGGTGGTGATTGTGGATGCTCTCGAGAAATATGATTTCCCCGTTGTAATGGGTGCGGTATTGTTTATATCGGTTTTACTCATTATTATTAATATTTTTGCAGATCTTATTTATGGAATCCTCGACCCACGGATACGATATGCCTGATTTCAAGAAATTAATCCAAAGTAATATTTAAAAACCAAGAAAATGAGAAAGAAAATTGTTGCCGGAAACTGGAAAATGAATAAGAATTTTCAGGATGCCGAAGATTTGATGTTCGAAATTGTGGACGAACTCACCGAAAAAGGTGCTGGTGAAACAGAAGTAATCGTTTGTACCCCTGCTGTTTACCTCGAAATGAGCTCCGATATTGCTGCCGAGAATGGTTTCATGGTCGGTGCTCAAAATCTGAGTCAATGGGAATCAGGTGCTTATACTGGTGAAATATCCGCGGCCATGCTTCACTCCATGGGTATTACGCATTCCATCGTGGGCCATTCCGAACGCAGAACCTATTTCGGTGAAACCGATAAAATTATTTCTGCCAAAGTTGACCTTGCCTTAAAGTACAGCATCACGCCTATTTATTGTTGCGGCGAAGTTCTGGCCGAACGCCAGGCCGAAAAGCATTTTGATGTGGTCAGGAGCCAGGTGAGCGAAGCATTGTTCCACCTTGGAAAAGAAGCCATTACCGAAGTCGTTATTGCATACGAACCGGTTTGGGCTATTGGAACTGGAGTTACCGCGTCTTCCGCACAGGCACAGGAGATGCATGCTTTTATCCGTAGCTTGCTTACCGAAAAATATGGTGCTGATGTAAGTGCAGAAATATCAATACTTTACGGTGGTAGTTGCAACGCAAAAAATGCAGCCGAACTGTTTGCAAATCCGGATGTCGATGGAGGACTTATTGGAGGCGCTTCCTTAATTGCGGCTGATTTTGTTAGTATTGTGAATTCGTTCAGCTAAGATGGAATATGTTGAATTAATCTGCCATCCTTCCAAAGGTGTGCATGCTTCCGAATTACTTATGTCGCTTCTTGCAGATGCCGGTTTCGAAAGTTTCGTGGAAAACGAAAACGGAACCTTGTCAGCATATATTCAGTCCTCGTTGTATACAACTGAACTGACTTCCAGGTTGGGTTCGGAAGAGTTTTCAGAATTCCTGGATGCTTTTCAGGTCGAAAAAATTGAAGATCAAAACTGGAACGCTGTTTGGGAAAGTGAGTATGAACCCGTACTGATTGACGGTTGTATGGTTCGGGCCCCCTTTCACCAAGCTGTTGCGGGAGTGGAATTCGATATTGTGATCATGCCTAAAATGTCGTTCGGCACCGCCCACCATGAGACTACCAAGCAAATGATCCAATATGTGCTTAGTACACAACTAACAGGTAAATCGTTGCTCGATATGGGTTCAGGAACAGCTGTTTTAGCTATTCTGGCCCGGATGAAAGGGGCATTTCCTGTATCGGCAATCGATAATGACGAGTGGGCCTATAACAATGCTCTGGAAAATGTACAAAGCAATAATTTTGCCGATATCGAAGTTCTGCTAGGAGACAAAGCTCTTTTAACGGGAAGAAAATTTGATATTATTCTGGCCAACATCAACCGGAATATTCTGTTAAATGATATTCCTGCCTATCGCGAAAGCCTCAATCCGGGAGGGAAACTTTTTATGAGTGGTTTTTACAGCGAGGATCTTCCACTTATCGAAGCTAATGCGAATGAATCCGGCCTGATGCTCTTATCGCAACGTGTTGAAAATAATTGGACTGCAGCCTGTTTTACTTTATAAGACCTGCATTATTCACATACCGAATCTACTATCGAATGCTGAGAAAACGGATTGCTCTTTTTGCCTTTTTCTGCTTGCTGGTTTCGGCCACCCAGTTAAAAGCCCAGGAGCAATCCGCTGCTTTTTCGGCCGATACCTCAAAATTTATCGCAGAACTTACTGCCCAGTTTAATAAGGTGGGTGAATCGGATGCAGATGAGGCTAAACTTGTTTTGTCATCATTTACTTACCAGTGGACATCGAACCTGCTTTCGGCTGCACAAAAAAAACAGGCTCAATCAGTCTGTTTTGCATTTAATGAACGAAAACTCCAGGTTGCTCCGTATTACTTATTATATTTCAATATACTAACCGATTTGGTAAAGCAAAATGCTGTGCCCGGAACCTTTGATCTGTTGCATAAAAGCATCAGATTTTGCCTTGATTCAAAATATCCTTCCATAGCTGCACTTAAGTATCTCACTCAAACTGAGTTGTTGGTCAGGAGCAATGCTCTTATGCATACCAACACCGAGGCCTGGTATGTGAGGAACGGGAAATACAGGTTTGCATTCGATACCGTTCCGTATTTCGTTTTTTCGGCTGGCTCACTCGCCTGCGTAGTGCGAAACGACAGTGCGTGTATTTTTGAAACCAAAGGCAGTTTTTATCCTTTATCGCAACTTTGGATCGGTCATGGCGGAAAAGTGAACTGGGAACGCACAGGTCTTGGAAAAGATGTCGTATTTGCAAATCTGTTTGAATATAAGATAGATACACGAAGAACAACTTATACTGCCGATTCGGTTTCATTTTACCATGGGGGATATTTCAAGAAATTTTTACCCGGGAAATTTGAGGATAAAGCCATGGTTGATGTCACAGCCGAAAGTGCAACCTACCCAAGGTTCACCATAAATAAAGGTACACATATTTATATAAATCTGTTTAAAGACATTGAATTTTTTGGAGGTTTTAGCCTCCAGGGTTCCCGGGTATTGGGAACGCCGGCTGATGACGGATTTGCCAGGATAGAGATTAGACGCAATAACAAACCTTTACTTACTTTAAAATCTGCCGAATTTGCCATACGACCCGATAGGTTCGCTTCGATGCGTGCCTCAGTATTGATTTATCTCGAAAATGATTCTATTTTTCATCCCAGTATTCAGGTCCGGTATAATCTTGCAAGCAACGAACTGGTTTTAAGCAGGAGCGAAACAGGCCTTGGTCAAAGTCCTTTCTTTAATACCTATCATCGTTTGGATATGTACAACGAGGCTATATACTGGAAACTGAATGAAGATGTTATGAGTCTGGAAGACATCAAGGGAATCCGTGAGAAAAGTGAGGCCTTATTTGAGTCATCCGATTATTTTTCGATTTCACGTTATGATAAAATGCAGGGTATTGATGATGTAAATCCTGCTATGCTTGTGTCAGCCTATGTGCGACGCAATAATACGGATAGGTTTTATGCCGAAGACTATGCCCGTTGGGTGAAAATGCCGTTGGAGCAGATAAAGGTACAACTCATCCGGCTTGCTAATGCCGGCTTATTGAATTACGATATTGTCGAAAGTTTTGCAGTGATTCAGCCCCGGCTGAATGAATACCTGGCCGCAAAATCGGGAGCAAAGGACAGCGATATTATTCAGTTTCAGTCGTATGTTGAGAAAGGTGCGAACGCCCAGCTCGACCTTAAAAATCTCAGACTTTCGATAGCCGGGGTAAAGCAGGTTATGCTCAGCGATTCGCAATATGTTTATGTCGTGCCACGCGACGGAAAAGTAATAGTGAATAAAAATCGTGATTTCTCTTTCAAAGGGCGCGTTCATGCCGGTCTTTTCGATTTTTTAGCCAATGAGTGTACATTTCAGTACGATAAATTTTCGATGAATATACCCCAGATTGATTCGGCTTTGATGATTGTTCCTTCCTGGAATGCCGATGATTATGGCAACAGGCCTTTTGTCAGGGTTAAAAATGTATTGGCCGATATGAATGGAGAATTGTTCATCGATTCACCCGACAGTAAATCGGGACGGAAGATGCTGCACAATTACCCGCTACTGATAAGTAAGGATACCAGTTTTGTGTATTTCGACCGAAAGGATATCGTAAACGGAGTCTATATCCGAAAAAATTTCTATTTCATGGTTAATCCGTTCACCATGGATAGTATCAATTCGCTTCCTCCCGGCGATTTGAAATTTGACGGAAAATTAGTGTCGGCAGGTATTTTCCCTGATTTAAATGAAATCATCAAGGTACAGAAAGATTATTCTCTGGGATTTAACCATGTGATTCCGGAACCTGGTCTTCCGGTTTACGGTGGAAAAGGCACATTCTCCGATACGTTACGATTGAGCAACAGGGGTTTACGCGGGTCGGGACGATTAAAATACTTGAGTTCAGTTTCCGAATCTTCCGATTTCCTGTTTGCGCCCGATTCTACTTCGGCACATATCAAAAACTATGAACTTGCCAGTGTGACCGGCGAATATGAGTTTCCGGATGCTAAAGTGAAGGACGCCATAATTAAATGGACTCCGTCAAAGGACATGATGAGCGTGCAGAATTTAAAGAAAGATTCGATCAGCATGTTTAACAACAAGGCTAAATTAAATGGAACGCTTTTCGTTTCTCCATCGGGTCTTAAAGGTAAGGGGCTTCTCTCGTTCGAAAATGCGGAAGTTATGTCTATGATGTATCATTTTAAAAATGAATCATTTACCTCTGATACATCTGATTTTAAACTCTTAACTGACGATAGAAAAAGAGAGGCGCTCCGCGTTCATGTGTTCAAAGCCGCGATTGATTTTGCAAGCAGGCAAGGCCATTTTATTGCTACCGGCAAGGGTGCACTTATGGAATTTCCGGTTATTCAATATAGTTGTGTAGTAAATGAATTTGATTGGCTGATGGACAAAAAGCAACTCCAGCTGGTAAATAAAACGAACTTCTCGCGCGAAAAATACTACCAGATGAAGCAGGAAGAGTTGATATCATTTAATCCAGGCCGGGAGATTTATACTTCGACCGACCCAAAACAGGATTCACTGAGTTTCTTCGCTTTGCGTGCCCTTTACGACCTGGATTCCAATTTCCTGGAGGTAGAAGATGCCCGTATTATTAAAGTGGCTGATGCAGCAATATTCCCTTCCAATGGAAAGCTTTCGATTGGGAAAAACGGGTTAATAAAAGAACTGAAACAAGCTGAAATCGTTGCCAACAGAAACAATTTCTATCACAGGTTCTATAATTCAAGTGTGAATATTATCTCGCGTAAACAATACACTGCCAAAGGGTTATACGATTATACTCCTTCGGATGGCGATGTAACTACCCTGGCAATCAATAATATTGCCGTGAATGGCAAAGGTGAAACTTATGCAGGTACCAGGATCAGTGATTCGATGAATTTTATGCTTAACAGGTACTTCCGTTTTAAAGGCAGAATGGAAGTAAACGCATCGAGCAAACTGATTTATTTTGAAGGCGGATATGGTTTTGTTCACGACTGTTCGACGCTGGATCACGAATGGGTTGAACTGCAATCGAACCTTGATCCGAAAAATATCATGATTCCGGTTCCTGATAAACCTGAGAATACAGGGAATGGCAAATTACGCGTTTCTGTCTATTACTCCTTAACGGAGACCACCATTAAACCCGGATTTTTCTCAAAAGCTGAAAATGTAACCGATCCCGATATTGTAAAAGCAGGAGGTTTTGTGACGTATTTGCCACAATGGGCTGAATACCGGATAGCAGATAGCAGTAAGCTCCGGAACCCGCAATTGACCGGCAATATGCTCAGCTTCAATACAACACGGTGCATGCTAACCGGTGAAGGCCAGGTGACGCTTGCCAATAATCTGGGACAACTTGCCATGAAATCAGCCGGTAAAATAAATTATTATACCCTGGTTGATTCCACGTCTCTCAATGTAATGAATGCATTGGATTTTTTCTTCCCGGATGAAGCTATGAAAGTTTTTGCCGATGCTGTAAATGGTTCCGAAGCAAGCGGGATCGATGTTTCGGGGTTTAATTATTCCCGTTCGCTCCGCGAATTTGTCGGTACGCAGGAGGCAGATAAGATACTGACTGAACTGAGCCTTTACGGGCAGTTTCGTAAATTTCCCGACGTACTCGATCACACTTTGGTGCTTACAGAACTGCAGATGAACTGGAATAAAGACCTGCGTTCATTCATAAGTTCAGGCCCTATAGGCATCAGTAATATGGGCAAAATATCGGTAAACAGGAAGGTAAAGGGTTACCTGGAAATTGGCAAACGGCGATCCGGTGATATTATTAACCTGTACGTCGAACCCGACGAAAACCAATGGTATTTTTTCACATACGCAAACGGAACTATGCAGGTAATCTCGTCGAACAAATCTTTTAACGAGAAACTTACGGGTCTGAAGGAAAGTCAACGAGTTATTAAAGGCGGAAAGGGAGTGCAGAACTACCAGTTTATCATAGGTACTCCCGACAAGAAAGCCGTTTTCCTCCGGAAAATGAAGCAAGCAGCAGGTGATGAATGATTTTACGGGGAAAAACAGTAATTTGGGATCCGTATAATGAATCAGTCGTTTATATAGACGCCCTTTCCTGCTAATATTTCGGCAAAAGGTTCTTAGTTTAATAATTCTTTTACCTTTGATCCATTAAAACATACACTTAATTGAATAGAGAAGATATATGAATGAAAATTTTCTTCTGATCGTTGGATGTGTTGTTGCCTACCTTATGGGTTCATTCTCGTCGGCAGTATGGATTGGGAAGTGGTTTTACAATACGGATGTTCGTACCCAGGGAAGCGGAAATGCAGGTGCCACCAACACATTCAGAGTTTTGGGAACCAAGGCCGCTATTGTTGTAATGATAATTGATATTGTGAAATCGTGGGCTGCTGTAATGCTTGCCCATCCTTTGGCAGGCGATAGCTTAAGCCCGGCCCGCTTAGTCGATTATCAGATTGTACTTGGTGCATTGGCTGTACTTGGACATGTTTTTCCTGTTTTTACCGGTTTTAAAGGTGGTAAAGGTGTAGCCTCCCTGGTAGGTGTAATCGTCGCATTGTATTCGCCCTACATTTTTTTACTTGTGCTGGCATGGTTTGCCCTGGTCTTTATCGTGACACGATATGTATCCCTGGCTTCCATTACGGCCTCGGTGCTGTTTGCCATCCTGGCAATTTTCGTTTTTCACGAGCAAAATACCTACCTTATAATATTGGCTGTACTGATTGCCGTGTTTATTCCGGTTACCCATCGTAAGAATATAGCGCGATTGATAAAAGGGGAGGAGAGTAAACTCTCTCTCAAGAAAAAATAAAAATAATCGGATTAGTCCGCTTAATGTTAATATCTTAGTGCCATCGAATTTTTAATTTCGATTTAAGTTTCCTAATTTTGACAAATGAATTTATTTTCTGTAAACAATTGAAATACATAATACTATGAAATTTATTATCAATAGCCTGGCCTTGCTGAAGAAACTTCAGTTGCTCAATGGAGTCATCAATGCAAACAACACATTGCCCATATTGGATGATTTTCTGTTTGAGCTCGACGACACCATATTGAAAATCACAGCAACCGACCTTGAAACTACGCTGGTAATGACACTTGAGCCTTCCATGGCCGACGAATCGGGCAAAGTTACCATACCTGCCAAGTTGCTTCTTGATTTTTTAAAGTATCTGCCGGATGCTCCTATCACTTTCAATATCGATACTAATACACTTGCTATCGAAATCCTTTCGAGCGAAGGGAAATATAAGCTTACCGGACACAATGCCGAGGACTATCCTGAACTTCCCTTGTTAGATGAAACCACAACCTTCGAACTTGCATCGTCCATACTCTCGGCTGGTATTACAAAAACCGTTTTTGCCACTGGTAATGATGAACTCCGTCCGGCTATGGGTGGCGTTTATTTCGATATTATGCCCGATTATATGATTTTTGTAGCCACCGATGCGCATAAGCTGGTGCGTTACCGTCGCAACGATGCCAAATCGGGGATTTCAACTTCCTTCATCATTCCGCGCAAGCCGCTTAATGTACTCAAAAGTCTGCTGCAGGTGGAAGATGTAAACGTAACGGTTGAATACAATGTGACCAATGCCGCATTTGCTTACGAAGGGGTTAAATTGTTCTCAAGGCTTATCGAAGGTCGTTACCCTGCTTATGATGCGGTTATCCCGAAAGACAATCCGAACAAATTAACCGTCGATCGTAGTTTGTTTATCAATTCGGTAAAACGTCTTTCACCCTTTGCTAATCAATCCACTCACCAGGTGAGGCTGCGTATAAGCGGACAGGAACTGCTTATGAATGCTGAAGATATCGATTACTCCAACGAAGGAGTCGAGCGCCTAGCCTGCACTTATTCGGGCGATGATATGGAAATCGGATTTAACTCCCGTTTTCTTCTCGAAATGGTAAACAACCTCGAATCAACCGAAATATTATTCCAGCTATCGGGGCCAACCCGCGCTGGTATTATTGTTCCGGCCAACCATAACAATGCCGACGAAGACATTCTGATGCTGGTAATGCCTGTGATGTTAGGTCAGAATTAAACCAACCATTGATCTTTTTTTGAAAGCCCCGGTAGTGATACCGGGGCTTTGACTTTTATAAAGGATTTTCAGCGGAAGTCTCCATAAACCTGTATTTTCAATTGAAGAAGTGCGTTCTTTACAAATAATCCGCCTTTTCCCCTCCCAAATTTAAAAATGGCTTTATGGCCCTGTCGTAAATTCCGTGCACATAGGCGATGGCCATTCCGTAATTGGTAACAGGGATACCTGCGTCGATAGCTG
>CAIXAQ010000027.1 GCA_903917425.1 uncultured Bacteroidales bacterium | reverse complement strand
TCTGAAATCCACTATATCAAAGAATGTAACTACTTATTTATCAACGTGTACAAGCATTTTTTGTTAGCAACCGGCGTTTTTTTAAATTATCGCAACACTCTTACCGACAAACTGTTGATAAAGCAGGACAAATTGTTAACAGCATAGAATTATTGAACTGATTAGTTACCTTTTTTTAATTTGTCAGTAAATACGTTTGATTTCCCGAATAAATTGGCTAGTGAAACTGAAAATAAGCCCTGTTTTCGATGAATTCTTTTAGTGTAGTGAGTAATATTGTGCTAGCACATCAAAATAATATTTTACCACTTTATGCCAGGGTCCGGGAGCGTAATGGGCAGAAGAAAATACTCATTAATAACTACTGATTCCGAGACGGATTAAGCCTAAATTTGGCCACTATAAGATCAATTCTACCCGGCCTTCAGCCTGCTGCTACCGATGGCTAGTTTACCTGAGAATCAACCCCAGTAAATAAACTATTTTCAACAAAAAAAGCCTTATCTTTAACCCAATCATTCACTTTAATCCATCCTAATTCTTTACTTCATGAAAAAGTACTTTTTAATCACTGCAGCCTTATTTATGGCATCATTTGCCTATACACAGTCAAATAAAGATGAAATTACTCTGATGCAAGCTGCATTCGGAATGGATAAACAGTCCGTTGTAGCCGAATTTGTCAAACCGTCTCCAGCCGAAAAAGATGCATTCTGGAAGATTTATGATGAATATGAATTAAAACGCAAAGAATTGGGTAAACAACGAATAGCATTATTGGAGGAATATGCCGACCAATACCTCACTATGTCAGGTGTTGACGCAGCTGCATGGACAAAAAAAGTGATCGCCCTTCAGAAAAAGACCGATGACCTGATTTCTACCTATTTTGCCAAAGTAAATAAAGTATCTGATGGCATTGTTGCCACGCAGTTTTACCAGATTGAGAATTACATCCTGGCCGCAATACGTGCCCAGATACTTCAAAAAGTTCCATTTTTGCCGAATAAAAATTAGGAATGTTTCAACTTGTCCTTTGGTTGAAAAGTTTCTGGATACAGGTAACTGGTTTTTAACTAGTGGTTAATAGCAACATTAAATAGAATGAGTTATAATAAACTTGAAATCCGGGAAAGGGCAAGCAACCTTCGTATGGCCATTCATAACATGACATTGCTGAACTCCCAGAATTTGAAATGCACAAAGAAGGAAGTCTGATAAAGCGGTCTTCCCAATCAATCATTTCGAAAATAGTAGTAGGGTATGTCAAAAAGGAGATATGTTATGAAAAACATCCGATTTTTAAGTACTTTTATTGCATAAACGATGAAACCATTGATCATTTTGGAACGATTGTTCGTAACAGTTTCCCTGCAAATCAAATTGATATAAATTGATTTACATGAACAACCGGAGATGCTGTGAAAAGGATCAATCTGTTTATCAGTGCAATGAAAAGCAGTTTTCACAGGCAACAAGAGTCCAGCAACAAGTAACATAGAATCCCCGACAAGAAAGATACCCGTAACCAACAACCAGTAACAATAATCACAAATACTAACCAAAAACACTGGCAATGAGCAAGCAAACTTCAAACAATTCCGTTTATGACACAACCATACGGCTTTTCATTCTTATTTTAATCGTAGGTTGGTGTCTGGCAATCATGTATCCTTTTGTGAGCATCATACTTTGGAGCCTGATACTTGCAATGGCATTACATCCGCTTCACAAGATCATGTCTGAAAAGATGGGTGGCAGGCCAAAACTGGCTTCCACCATCATCGTTCTTTCTGTCCTTGTCATAGTCTTTCTTCCAACCTGGCTGCTGATTGATTCCCTTATTGTTCAGGTAAAACAACTTAAAGTCAGTTTTGATAGTGGCACCCTGACCATTCCTCCGCCTACCGAGAAGGTGAAAAATTGGCCAGTCATCGGTGCAGGACTTTATGATTTGTGGTATCACGCCTCTGTTAACCTGGTTGAAACTGCATTGAAATATAAGGAGCAACTTATCGAAGTCGGGAGTAAGATAGGAAGCGGGATTTTGAGTGCTGTCGGCGGTATGATTCAGATATTGATTTCCTTTATTATCGCCTCTATAATGTTGGTTTTTGGTGAAGCAGGTAAAGAAATCCGTAAATTTTTCAGGAAACTGGCAGGAAACCGCGGTGATGAATTTGCCGATATGACTGTTAAAACAGTCAGTAGTGTTGTTAAAGGGATTATTGGTGTTGCACTCATCTTAGCGCTTTTGAACGGAATTTTGTTTATGCTGGCAGGTATTCCTTATGCCGGAATTTGGACTTTGCTCGTATTTGTTTTAGGAGTTCTTCAATTGCCGTTATTCTTTATCACTGTGCCGGTTATCGCATATATGTTTTCGGAGAAAGAACTTATGCCGGCGATTGTTTGGACCGTATTATTGCTGATTTCAGGATTGTCCGACAACATTTTAAAACCTATTTTATTAGGCAAGGGCGCCCCGGTTCCCATGCTGGTTATATTTATTGGCGTAATTGGCGGGTTCATCTTTTCCGGCTTCATAGGGCTCTTTACCGGTGCAATTGTATTTTCGCTGGGGTATAAGTTATTTGTTGCCTGGATTAATTCGAGCAACGCTGAGGAACAGGAATGATGGGGCATTTTTGAAACTGGCAGTTTTTAAAGCATTGCAATCGCTGAATGCCCAGTTCCCTGGTGCAGCTAAAAATTTCAACAACGTATGGTAAAACGACATTACAAAAAGACTCTTGCCTGGATTGAGCAGAATCGTTTTCTGTTGCTGCTCCTGTCCACTGTTCTTACGCTGGTTTTGCCCGCTTTTTCCGGCAGTGGCATGCTTTCCGAAGTCATCTTTGTTATTACACTGAGTTTCCTGTTTATCCAGAGCACGATAGTAGCCAATGTCAGGAAATCAAAAAAAATACTGCTCCGGGTAATTGTAATCTCAATGATTATTTTGATCTGGCTTAAACCGGCAGGGTATGATTCGGTTTACATCGACCTGGTGAAACTTGGATTTATTATAGCCTTCTTTGTTTTTGTGATGTCTTTTCTTATCCGATTCATTTCCAAATCCACCTCCGTAGATGTTAATGTGCTGATAGTCTCAATAAATATTTACCTTTTGGCAGGTATTATTGGCGCAAGTCTTTCCTTATCTTTTTATTACCTTTATCCGGATGCCTACAATTTCCCCGCTTACATCGAACACCCGGGTTTTGTACATTTTCTTTACTACAGTTTTATTACCATGTCCACCGTCGGTTATGGCGATATAACCCCGCGCATCCCTGAAACGCAAACACTGGCGTACCTTTTATCCATCACCGGGCAATTGTATGTGGCCATCATTATTGCTTTCCTTATTGGTAAGTTTTTAATGCAGGGCAATCAAAAAAAAGAAGATAAAGGCAATGGGGCATAGAAATAAAATTATGCCGGGTTCAAAATCAAATAACAATGTGCCTTTCAGGATTTCGGCTAAAACTTATTCATATATTGGGTAAGACAGTCGCCCTGTCACTCCTGTTTTTTCATATGGAACATCCTTTCCTGATCTGATAATTTGAAAGCTTATATACTACCTTTGTATTACAAATCACAAAATATTGTTCAACCATGAGAACTAAATTTATATTCCGCATTTTATTAGCAATTACTTTGATTACCTCATCAGGCAATATATTGGCTGCTTCAGGAGTGAATGATACCATCCGGAATGCAAATGACAGTGTTTCACAATCGAAAAATTCGGAGAATCCGGATATCCTTACTCCCTATCACCGGAATGTAATAAAGTTTAACCCGACTCCCATGATGCTTTTCAATGAACTGAAAAATCTCACTTTCAGTTATGAGAGGCTTATTAAAAAGGATAAATCCGTTTCACTTCAGCTTGGCTACCTGGTTGCTCCGCAGGTTTTAAACGACACCCTTTTTAATAGTGTTCTTCTCAATAAAGATACCAGGCATGGGATTAACATTGCTTTTGATTACAGGGTTTATCCTTTTTCGAGGAACCGGCGCCCTGCTCCCGATGGATTGTATTACGGGGGATACACATCCTATTATGGTTGCGGATTCGAAACCAAGGCTCGTTTGATGGATGCCCCGGATAATGATAATGTCTGGTTAAATGGCCATTCGAATATGATAAACCTGGGATTTGAGTTAGGATATCAATTCATTTTCGCTAAGAAATTCTCCATCGACTTACTGATGTTTGGGCCCTCGATCAGTGGTTATTGGGGAAATTTAGAGTTAACGGGTAATATGAACAGTGACCTGGAGAATAAAATAGATGAGGAACTTGCAGCTAAACTTAAGGAACGATTCCCGGCACTTGGCTACCTTTTTTCTGACGAATCCGCGACCTTCAGTACATCAAAAATTGTACTTTCTTCCTGGTTCCGCTATAGTGTGCAGTTTGGATATCACTTCTGATAAAAGACCTAAATTCCAGGACCCAAATTTCAAGTTCCAAGAAAAAAGTTTCCGGTTTCTGGTTCCTCCTCCTGAAATTTTATATCCGACAGTTCAATGCTCGTCTCCGTTAAACCCCTCCGGGGTTTGGGGTATCTTGTCAGCCAAAAACCTAAGATCCAAATTCTATGTTCCAAGAAAAAAGTTTCCGGTTTCTGGTTCCGCCTCCTGAAATTTTAAATCCGACAGTTCAATGCTCGTCTCCGTTAACCCCCTCCGGGGTTTGGGGTATCTTGTCAGCCAAAAACATAAGATCCAAATTCTATGTTCCAAGAAAAAGGTTTCCGGTTTCTGGTTCCGTCTCCTGAAATCTTAAATCCGACAGCTCAATGCTCGTCTCCGTTAAGCCCCTCCGGGGGTTAGT
>CAIXAQ010000026.1 GCA_903917425.1 uncultured Bacteroidales bacterium | reverse complement strand
GCTACAGGAATAAAATATATTGCTAAAGTATTGCGAAACCAAGAATCAAAGAAAATCTCTGGTAATCTGAATACCAACTGGCATAATTATTAAGAAGATTCCGGTTGGCATAATATCGCATTTCTGCACTAAGTTTTTTGTAACCGAGCCCTCCGCCAAGGGCAAAACTCTGACTTGGTTTAATTTCCAGGTAGGTTGGCAAAATGGATGACGTAGTGTATTGCCTCTCAAAGGTTGAATTAAAATAAATGCCATATGATGGTATAAAAATTATGTCTGCGAATAACTTTATCCCTTTGTTTAAGAAGAAATAATGCCTTAGCCCGATTGGAAATTCAATTGTATTTAAATCAACAATAAAATTGTAATTGGTCTTTTGTACTTCATCGGAAAAATATTGAAATGTGGGTTCAAAAAGGATACCCCATTTATTCTTGTTGAAAGGCAGGAGAAATTCTGCTTCCAATCCAATTCTGAAGTTTAATTGATTTTCGAAGTCGGTGCTATAATTTTTATCATAGGTGTTAATAACAGATAGATACGAATAATTTATTCCCGGGCTGATTTTCAGATGAAACGATTCATTTCCTTTTTTCTTCTCAAAAACAACATTTGTATTGCCACTACAGGCATTGTAATTTTGGAAGTATTTAACCAGGTCAGATTTTCTATAGGCTATCTTTTCAATATCAGCCTCACGGGTATTTTCACATCTGACATTGATCCAAAGTTGTTGATGGAATTTCTTATTGATCGAAATTTCAAATTCTTCGACATAGCTTTGGTTTTTCTGTTCGAAGTATTCCTTGTAAACTAATTGATTTACAATTGTATCCGTTGAGGTTGAATAAAAAAAGCGAATTAAACCACTATTTTCGAAGTAATATAGCTTTGCTTTTCCTTCAACCAGCACTTTCAGGAACAATTTCTCCTGCGACCATTCCGGGTCACGCGTTTTTGAAAGTTTATTTACATCGTAGGATGATAAATCAATTTTCAGATCAGCTCTTACATATTTCGGGAAGCCTGTCACCCCAAACTCTTTTACAGTGCTTAGGCTTCCCTTTCCCGTAATTCCATCAGTAGTTAATTTGTAATCGAATTCTGAAGGATTGTTCTTCCAGTCCGTATTTTTAATCAAACATTCAACACGCCGGTTATTATTGTCAATAAAGTAACCACTTTCAAAGCTGATTTGTCCAAATGAGTATAAAGTGATAAATGTCAATAAGATAGGAGTAATTGTTTTTTTCATTATAAGTAATTGTTAGTCAATTGATATTACAGATGGCAGAGAACGCGATAGTTCATTTTCTTTGTAGGCAAATGTATCTTTTTACCTTGAAAGAAAATATTATTTTCAGACATTTGGTTAAAAAAAACTGAAAATTGATACTTTAAAGTGCTAAAGAAATCCGGATGGGAAAACGTAAACCAATCAATCTCTCGATTCCCACGATCCTGTCACATCATCGATTTGTAAGGCGCTTTCCAGGATATGGATATATTGATTCCGGGGTATCATTTCACCGCCAAGGCTTTCGAGATGATTTGTATAAACCTGTGCATCAATAATATGAAAATTCCATTGGCAAAGTTTTTCGACCAGAAAATGCAATGCAACTTTCGAAGCATTTGGCACATGATGAAACATGGATTCTCCAAAAAAAGCTTTCCCGAGCGAAACACCATAGAGCCCGCCGATAAGTTCACCATTGAGCCAGGCCTCGGCTGAATGAGCATAGCCTGCTTCGTGCAGGCGTATGTAAGCATTTTGCATGTCGCGGGTGATCCAAGTGCCATCTTCGCCTTTTCGGGGCGTTTTGGAGCAGTTGCTTATTACCTTTTCAAACGCTCTGTCGATTGTAACTGTAAATTGTTTCTTTTTGATGATCTGTTTCAAACTTTGCGAAATGATCAGCTTTTCGGGAAAAAGCACCATTCGGGGATCGGGCGACCACCAGAGTATTGGCATTCCATCCTCATACCAGGGGAATATGCCTTTTGAATAGGCCAGTTTAAGGCGGTTAACACTCAAATCGCCGCCAACGGCAAGTAATCCGGACTCATCGGCTTCGTCGAGATCGGGGAATTCTAATTTTCGTCGCGAAATTTCGACAGGCATCTGATCAGATTAGTGTTGCAAATATAGCTTACATATATGAGTTTCGCCGGAAGTAATTATTTTAACGAGATAAAAACCATTCACCATTGACTCCGGAAGTCTGATGGGTTGTTCGCCCGGAATTTTATCTTCAGCAATCAATATTCCCTGCAGGTTCATAATCTGGTAGCGACTTTCCGAATTTGTTACCGGAATCCCTTTCACAAAAATACGGTCTGAAGCCGGATTTGGAAAAATAGAAATATTTCCATCTGAGGTTGATGACTTTAACCCGGTAAACGGATCGAACCAAAAGGTATAGGTAACTTCGGGTGCGGCAACAGGCAATGGATATGCATTGCCACCGCCATATGCTTTCAGGTAATAGGAAACGGTATCACTGATATTGAATCCGGTAATCGAAGCACTGTTTCCGCCACAGCATCCATAGGTATTTACAACCTGGTAGGTAGCCGAAGGATGTATCCTGTAAAATATCTGGATGCTATCCAGAGGATCAGTGCTTTGTACCAAAGCATTCATCCAAATCTCACTTTCATACGGCAACATTCCTGAAAATTTTTGATGCCGTATTCTGAATAACTTTGGTTGAGGAACATTTACAGCTAATCTGTACAGTGAACCATGCATAGATGTCAGCACCTGCGAAGGAACCTGGTAAATATGGTACCCGGGAAATGCCTGTTTGTAAACGTTTAGCGCAACTGCGTCATTTGCTGAGTTATACGATGGAATAATGACTTTATTGTTAAACAATATGGAAGATGTGTACGACCGGATCTCTCCGTTCGACGTGACCGAATATTCGCCATTTGCACCCGCTGCTACAGGAAGCCTGAACACTTTAAAATTAAACCCGAAATCGTTGGGTGTGTTTGCCAGGGAGTCAGCTATCATTTCAACCTGCTGATAATAAGGAACACTTTGGGGAAATTGGGAAACCAATACAGTTTCGGCATCAACGATTTTTAAAAGGCGGCTTATTTCTGCCCATTCGCCACCACCGCATTCAGGTATGGATGGGAATATTATTATCTGGTTTAAGCCGAGTTTAGTATAAAGTAACTGTATGGCAATGTTGGAACTCATTCCCGGGTTCTGCGCTAAAACCCTGTCGCTTACGAATCCCCGACCAATGCCATCAAGTAAAATGTTTCCAAATTCGAAATTCAAAGGCATTGCAGCATAGTCAAAATTGAAATAGGAAGCCAGTTCGACAGGTATAAAATCAGCGGTAGGATATTGGACAGGATTATATTGATTATCAACAAAATGACGTGTAGCACCTAAGGAATCTACAGCGTACCCGGCCTCCGGTCCAAAATCACGTAACCAGGGAGTTTCGGCCGTGCCATCAATAAAAGTTATATTCGACAGATTTGCTCCGCGCATACTAAGTTGTGATTGTATAGCCGAAACAGTATATGCATTATTCGTATCACACAGAATCCACACTTTATCGTCGGTCGAAATAATGGAAGCGATTTGCGCTACAGCCGAATCGATAGCTTCGTTATAATTCCATTTAAGGATTATACCTTCATTTTTTTCGGATTCACCAGGTATCGTAATTTCTTGGGCGAAAAGAATTTGAGTGCTGAAAAGCAGGCTAAGAGTGAGGAATATATATTGTTTCATAGATGTAGCTTTTGACATATAAACATAGCTGATGCTAATTAGTTCATATTTAGTAATATGAGATATATTTAAATGGATAACTTTTCTAATGCCAGTAAAATCACCTTACACGCTTTGCTAATTTGCGTTTTACTGATGGTTAAGGGTGGCGCAATCCGGATGGATGAGTCATTGAACAAAAACCAGTCGATAATAACTCCCTGTTCAATGCAGATATCAATTACTTTTTTCACATGGGCGAAATTGTCGAGTTGCAATGCAATCATTAATCCTGAAGCTCTGATTTGCTTTATTGAAGGGCTTTTGCTGAGCAATTCAAGGAATTGACCGCTCTTTGCTTCAACGCTTTCAATCAGTTTTTCGCTCTTCAGAACTTCAATATTCGCCAGGGCTGCTGCGCAACTTACCGGGTGACCTCCAAATGTAGTAATATGCCCCAGTACGGGGTTAACCGTGAGAGTTGACATAATTTCGCGGGACGAGATAAACGCCCCAATTGGCATTCCACCTCCTAATCCTTTGGCTAACAGTAGTATATCCGGGATTACCTGGTATTTTTCAAAAGCGAACATAAAACCAGTCCGGCCCATGCCTGTCTGAATTTCGTCGAAAATCAGGAGAGTGCCGGTTTCGTTACAGCGTTTTCTGAGCGTAGATAAAAATTCTTGTGTTGCCGGAATAATGCCTGCTTCTCCTTGCACAGGTTCGGCAATGACACAGGCAGTTTCTAAAGTTATTACTCTGAGGTCGACTATCGAATTAAAATTAATATGCTGTACATCAGGTAATAAAGGACCAAAAGGAATCTGGTAACTCTCATTCCCCATTACGCTTAATGCCCCGTGGGTACTTCCGTGGTAAGCATTTTTAAAAGCTACAATTTTCTTTCTTCCTGTAAAGCGTTTAGCTAATTTTAAAGCACCTTCAACCGCTTCGCTGCCTGAATTTACAAAATAGCAGTTGTTCAGTTTTTCGGGCAGCAAACCGGCAAGCACAGCCGCTAACTTTACCTGTGGTGATTGTATGTACTCACCGTAAACCATGAGGTGAAGGTAAAGGTCTGCCTGCTTTTTGATTGCTTTCACAATGGCAGGATGCCTGTGCCCGGTATTACTTACCGAAATACCCGAAATAAGATCCATATATTTCTTCCCGGATGCATCATGTAAATAGATACCTTTAGCTTTTGTTATTTCGAGGGCAAGAGGGGAGTCACTGGTTTGTGCCAGATTAGTCAAAAAAAGTTGTCGGTCGCTAATCATTAAAGTGGAGAATTTACTCTTCAAAAGTACAATTTGTTGAGGAAAAATTGGTTTAAATTTGCTGACAAGGCTAAATAACCGTATTATTGTATGATATTTCAGCAGATGGAGGAAAAAGTAGTCATTATAACGGGCGCATCATCAGGCATAGGAAAGGCATTGGCTTACGAATTTGGCGGGAAAGGCTCAAAAGTGGTGCTGGCTGCACGGAATGTGACAAATCTGAATGAGATTGTATCTGATTTACAACGACTTGGCATTGAAGCTTTGGCTGTTCGTACCGATGTAACAGTTGAACAGGATTGTCGCATACTGGTAGAGAAAACGCTAGAAAAGTTTGGAAGGATTGACATTCTTATAAACAATGCCGGTATCAGCATGAGGGCAATTTTTATTGATCTTCAACTTGATGTGATGCGCCGATTGATGGATACAAATTACTGGGGAACAGTGTATTGCACCAAATATGCAATGCCATATCTGTTAAAAACAAAAGGTTCATTAGTTGGGGTAATATCTATTGGCGGATACATTGGAATGCCGGGTAGAAGCGCCTATGCTGCTTCAAAATTTGCTGTCCGTGGTTTCCTTAGTACTTTGCGGACCGAAAACCGAAGGACAGGTTTACATGTGTTAATAGTTGCGCCGGGTTTTACTACATCCAACATTCGAAGGGCTGCATTGTTAGCCGATGGCTCGATGCAGGGCGAAACTCCCCGCGACGAAAATCATATGATGAAGGCCGAAACTGTTGCAGCTCATGTTTATAAATCGGTTGCAAGCCGGAAACGCGAGTTAATTCTAACTTTTAGGGAAGGAAAATTGACCGTTTTCCTTGCGAAAATTTTCCCTGTTTTTGTCGATAAACAAATTTATAACACATTTGCAAAAGAACCTGATTCGCCATTAAAATAATCACTATCTTTCTTGCCCGAATTCAGAATGTCTCCTGAAGCAATTATTACCAAAGACTCTCGGTATTTTTGACTGGAATAATGACTGAATAGTCGATTTTCATAAACAAAGAACTGTAAATCAAATAAATGTAAAAATGGACCTACACGTAATACTTAAAAAAGGAATGGATGAGATCCGTTTCGGGTGCACTCCAGAGTTGGTTAGGAGTGCTTTTGGCGAACCTGAAGATGTTGAAGAACTTGAGAGTGCCATTGACGGAAATGTTGAGAGCATTGTTTGGAATTATCCTGATCAAGGATTAAATTTCTTTTTTGATGCAGCCAACGGTGAACCGATATTGAGTACTATTGAGTCCGATAACCTTGAAACAATGTTGTTTAACCTGAAAATATTCAATATTACGAGGGATAATGTAATAACATTGATGTACGAAAATGGGTTTAGTGACATTGAAGAAGATGATGAAACCTGGGGCGAACACCGGGTTACTTTTGATGATGCACAAATTGATTTCTACTTTGTTGATCAGGAGCTAAGTCTTGTAAGTTGGGGCAGCTATTAGTCTGAAACAGAGATAGCAAGAATTATTTATAATTCTTATGAATGCTTTATCAAACTACGATAGTTTTTTTCAATACCCATAAAGTGTTGAATCTCTTTATTTAAATTTCCCACTATTATTGTTTAATGAAAAAGAAATCTGACTGCATCTGGTTCTTCCGGCGCCGCATCAGGCTGGTGTTGCGCCACATCGGCGGACGCCTGAAGGTCGAACT
>CAIXAQ010000025.1 GCA_903917425.1 uncultured Bacteroidales bacterium | reverse complement strand
CAGTAAACTGGGTAAGTTTACCTTGTTTGGCATTTTGGCAACAAGCAGCATCAATATCGAAGGTGGAAACTCGGGTTCCTTGTATGGAAATGGAGGCGGACACGATTTGAGTAGTCAAATTGGTATTATCGGGGTAAAGCATTTCAAACAGATTAACAGCAAGTCTTATTTTAGCTCCAATATCGGGCTAAACTATTCAAATTCAGGGCAAACGGATTATGACTTTGACCGGATGAGCGATTCCGCGTTTACAAGGTCAGAAAATAAGGTTACCAAAACAGGCTATAATTTTGCCACAAGTTATAATTTAAAAGTAAATTCAAAGCTGTTTATAAAAGCGGGTATTCAGGATGAACTGATGGGATTGTATCTGTATTACCGTACAAAAGACCATATCCAGTCGGACTGGAAGCAAATCTGGGATTATGACAGTTACACCAACCTGGCTCAGGCTTACGTTCATGCCAAATATAGTTTTAATGATAAACTTACACTCAATGCGGGTGTGCATTCCCAACTGTTTTTCCTGAATAATTCGTTGTCAGTTGAGCCACGTTTGGGGCTAAAATATGATATCGACAGTAAAAGTAGTCTTACGTTGGGCTATGGACTTCATTCGCAAATGCAACCTATTAATGTGTACTTTTTACAAACACAGCTTGCAGATGGCTCTTACGTTTATAACAACGAAAACCTTGGTTTTACCAAAAGCCATCATTTTGTTCTGGGTTACGATTTGCAACCCATCAAGGACTGGCGCTTAAAAGCAGAAGCATATTACCAATATCTCTACAACGTTCCCGTAAATACTTTTTCGAGCAGCTACTCCATGCTTAATACAGGTGCAGGTTTTAAAACCGATTTAGAAGACAGCCTGGCAAATAATGGAACCGGAACAAATTACGGGATAGAATTGACCATCGAGAAATTCTTCAGCAAGGGATTTTATGGCTTATTTACCTCATCCATATACAGTTCCAAATACAAAGGAAGCGATGGCGTAGAAAGGAACACCGCATTCAACGGGAAATACGTTTTTAATATTCTGGGAGGGAAAGAATGGAACGTGGGAAGTGAAAAACGGAACAAAATCTCAGCCGATCTCAAATGCACCAACGCCGGGGGAAGGGCTTATACGCCCATTGATCTGGAAGCATCCAATGCTTCGGGCCACGAACAATTATCTTCGGACGCATATTCGGATTTTTACGCCAATTACTTCCGTTTAGATTTCAAGCTTGGTTATACGCTCAACAGCCGGACGAAAAAACTGTCGCAGTCATTTGCCATCGACCTGCAAAATATTACAAACAATAAAAACGTTTTCTCACAAAGCTATGATGACAGAAGCCAGTCGATAAGCACCACCTACCAGCTCGGGTTCTTTCCGAATGTGATTTATAAAATACAGTTTTAAATAGTTCTGCCACGGATAAAATGGAATGGATTTTTCCCTTGGACAGAAGTCAGAAGTCAGGAGTCCGAAGTGAGTTCCAACTATAACTTGCCGCCAATCAATGATAAAATGCTGGTCGCTTTTTTACCGTCCGACATCCGACATTCAACATTCGAATTCTGATATCCGACATTAGATTCAATCTTCCTTCTCCCATCTTCCGACTCCTGACTTCCGACTTCCGGCAAATTGAATTCATAATCTATAATAATAGCAGAACTTTTTAAGAACTTAAATACATTTGTGAAATGAAAAGACTTTCATTAGATAGCAGGAAAATTGAATTTTTGTCGTACTTCCTGATTTGGACGTTCGTTTTTTCGGTGCCGTATTTCAGCGAACGCAGTTCCGTGAATATTAACTGGAATGAGGTAATAAAAAACTGGGCACATCTGTTTGGATATCTTATTCTTTTCCTGTTCAATGTGTATATCCTGGTACCCCGGCTACTTTTAAAAAAGAGATATGTGCATTACTTTGTTTCAATATCTGTTTTGATACTGGTTATAGTAGCTATAAACATCCTT
This sequence comes from uncultured Bacteroidales bacterium, assembly GCA_903917425.1. Classification (GTDB taxonomy): domain Bacteria; phylum Bacteroidota; class Bacteroidia; order Bacteroidales; family UBA4417; genus UBA4417. Next base: position 2,505 of record CAIXAQ010000025.1, on the reverse strand, counting down.
CTACCAGGATTGCCCCATCAACCTCGTTCCGAAACAAATGCCGCTAATGGGTTAATGCCACCTGCATTAAATGCCCCCATGCAAAAACCACCCATTATGGCTTTTGCGGATAATTTCATTATCTGCATCTTATTAGTTGGTGCAGGAACAACCATTAAGCTGATGTCGAAATGGCTTAGCGAGGAGAAGCTTCGGAAAGATGCCGAGAAAGAACAGCTTAAAACAAACCTTGCCCTATTGAAGCACCAGGTAAGCCCGCATTTTTTCATGAATACACTGAATAACATTCACACACTAATTGAAATGGATACGGAAAAGGCGCAGGATGCGGTCGAAAGGCTTTCGACACTCATGCGCTACCTGCTTTACGATTCGGCCCAAAACACCATTGAACTGAAAAAAGAAATTGAATTTATTTATAGTTTTATATCGCTGATGCAGCTAAGGCATTCAGATGAGGTTGAAGTTACCGTTCTGATTCCCGAACAAATCCCGGATATCAAAATACCACCTATGTTGTTTATTTCATTGCTTGAAAATGCTTTTAAACATGGGGTTAGTTACCCAAAGAAATCATATATTTATTTTGAAATACAGATACATGAAAAAACACTGAATTGTATCATTAAAAATAGCAAACATAAAACCATTGCGAATCAATTTGACGAATATGCGGGCATTGGGCTGGAGAACATTAAAAAAAGCCTGAATTTATTGTACGATCAGGATTACAAACTGGATATCTCCGACAAAGAAAATGAGTTTGAAGTTAACCTCACCATCCCAATATGAACATACGTTGTATAGCCATTGATGATGAACCGCTTGCAGTAAAAAAGATAGCGGGATATATCCAGAAAGTTCCTTTCCTGGAATTGGTGGCTGAATGCCGGAATGCCGCTGAGGCTATGACCATCATGGACTCAACCGATGTTCAGCTCCTTTTTATCGATATCAATATGCCTGATATCAGCGGAATGGAATTTGTAAAATCACTGACCAACAAACCTTATGTTGTATTCACAACCGCCTACAGCGAATATGCTGTCGAAGGTTTCCAGGTAGATGCAGTCGATTATTTGCTTAAACCAATCACATTCACCAACTTCCTGAAAGCGGCAAATAAGGTTAAAAATCTGATTGAACTCACCGCTAACAATCAGAAAGAAAGCGTCAGGACAAGCGCGAACCATCTGTTTGTAAAATCCGATTATAAACTTATCCGTATCGAGCTTGCCGATATAAAATACATCGAAAGCCAGCACGAGTATATTAAAATCCATTTGGTCAACAGTGCCCCTGTGATGACCCAGGTGAGCCTGAAAAGCATTGAAGAGCAACTGCCACCGAACCGGTTTATGCGGGTTCACCGATCCTATATCGTACATCTTGCGAAGGTTTCAGTAATAGAGCGAAACCGGATTGTTTTCGATGGTAAAGTGTATATTCCTGTAAGCGAGCAGTATAAAGAAAAATTCCAGGAGTATATTGATGGAAATTTCGTTTAATATCTGACTGGTTTGTATTTGCATCTTTCTTCAAATAACCGCGACAGTAATGCTTTCGCATTGCTTTGTAAACGCACAATCACACTACAGCACAACCATCATTAGGAGCTATTTGGCAAAGACTGAGTGAGCGAGACGAGGCGTTAATATACGAATATTGCATATTTTTGCATGAAGTTTCTTGCTGGTGTAATAGTCTGAATTAATTTACAAGTACAATGTCTGATTTTATAAAATTTATTAACATCATTTCACCTATCAGCCAGGAGGCAACAGACGAACTATCAAATAAAATCAAACACAAATCCTATAAGAAAGGTGACCTGATTAATAACCAGGGACAAATTTGCCGGAATATATTTTTTATTGATGAGGGTTTGGTAAAACACTACTATCAAAAAAAGAATAGGATATTCATTATTCGTTTTTTTTCTGAAAATAATCTTTTTACTGTTCTCGATAGCTATATAAACCAAACACCTGCTGAATTTATAACCATTGCTCTGGAAGATACCATATTGACTTATCTTGACTATTACGATATCGAAGAACTATGCAGGAATCATCATTCCTTCGAGGCTTTTACGAGAAAATTTATTTCATTTGCCGCAGTCAATACTTTTAAGCGATTTAAAGAAATGCTTGATGAAGATGCAAGCGAGCGTTACACAGGTTTTGTTAACGAATACAGTCATCTCCTTCAGAGGGTAAGTTTAGGCGATACAGCAAGTTATCTTGGCATCTCCCAGGTGTCACTCAGCCGGATCAGGGGCAAGAAGTGATTTTTTAACATATGTAAAAAGATATATCATTATCGGGTTGTACTTTTGCACCGTCAAAACAAAACCTATTGGCTATTAATTGGTTATGTTTCCGTAATTATCGACAAAAAAAGGAGCGCTATCGCTTCATTTTTTTTAATAATAGATAATAGCGGTGATTTCGGTTTCTGAGGGATAAAAAAAATAATTCGAAAATTAATACTTGAAATATGAAT
>CAIXAQ010000024.1 GCA_903917425.1 uncultured Bacteroidales bacterium | reverse complement strand
GCATAGGCAGCAACAATCTGATACCCGTTGAATACTAAGAAAGTAGCTCCGCAAAGCCGAAGAAATGGCTTGTTGTTGACGGTTTGTTTAATATCTCTGAAAAAATCTTTTACATTCGAAACCAGGCTCCTGAATGACAATTTTGATTGGCCAGAAAGATGTGCCTGGTCGATTTCCTTGCAAAAAAATGCAGGTAAAATACCCATTACCAGGCAGATAGCTCCTACCCAGACAGATATGCTTCTCACCCCTGTTGGTGCATCCGGGAATAATTCAGGACGTGAAATCAAATACCAGAACCAGGGAGCTATCATCCATGCCACTTGTCCCATAACTTGCGATATTGCCATAAGGCGTGTACGTTCATTATAATCAGGGGTCATTTCATATCCTAATCCAATGAGCGGTGCTGCAAATACAGTATAGCCCAAATAGAATACTATTGACATTAACAGAAAATATATAAAATTAAATGTTTCGTAGTTGTTTCCTGGCACTGGTACTTTTAACTGCCACATCAACATAAATGAAATACCAACTACAATAGCTCCACCAAAAATATAAGGTTTACGTCGCCCCCATCTGGAACGGGTATTGTCGGAAATATAACCCATGATCGGGTCAAGAATGGCATCCATAAATCTCGGTATAGCTGCTAAAATACCGGCTTTGTATGGACTCATGCCGAATCCCACTACCAGGAAAAACATGAATACCCCTAATGCGGCGGGCAATAACTGGTTGGTAAGATTTCCTGCGCCAAATGCCCATTTTTGCACCATTGGCACAACATCCTGCGGAGCTGTTTTGTGATGTTCCATAGCTAAGTTTTTTAGGTTAGTATTATAATTTATCAGTGATTGGTGATTCGTAATTAGTGATTGGTACGATTTAAGATCAGCGATTTGGGATTCTATTTTGACTTACCAAAGAAATGCTGCATCACTTTTTTAGGTTTACGGTCAACAGTGAACAATCCCCAGTGTTTTTCGGGCTCCATGGCTTCTGGAGACCCTTTCCAGGGCTCATCAAAAGCTTCAAACACAAAAGTCATAATACCTTCTTTTTTAATCCATTTTTCGAGGTCATTGTAATATATGGCCTGAAATTCCTCGCTTACATTTTCCGGATTTATTCCCCGTCCGTTCGAATTGGTGGCCCATCCGGCTTCAGTAATTATCACCGGTTTATTGGGGTATTTGTCGGCAATTCCGTAAAAATTTTGTTTAGTGTATTCCAGTGCTTCGTGAATGTGTTTGTATTCCCAAACCGGATAGGTATGTATGGAGATAAAATCAACTTCATCGACTAATAACTTAAGCTTGTCGTACCAGGGAATATAGTTTTCGCAGAATGTTACCGGCTGTTTGGCTCCTTTTTTTATCATCCGCACATAGCTGATCACTTTGTCAACGGATACATAATGATCGCTCCAGTCAACAGTAGCCTCGTTTCCGGCCGAGAGGGAGAAAATGATTTCCGGGTACTGATTGGCCAGCCGGATCAGTTTTTTGATCTGCACCTGGTTGACACGTGCATTTTTTTTAAGTTCCTCCTCAGAAAATATTGTGCCCCATGAGCAACCAAAATTATTTAATTCAGCGCCGATAAATGCTCCAAGCATCACCTTAAAATTCAACTTCTCTTTATCGATTACCTTTAAAACCGTTTCGGCATGTAAACTGCAGTCGTACAAGCGAAGATAAGTCCAGTGATTCTGGAGGATCAGCAGGTCTTCCTTCACCTGCTCATACGAAGGAAATATACCGGTTTCAGGACTTTGCCCTTCCCTGTAACCTGAATAGCAGATTGCTCTCCCGCTTGCTAATCCTAATGTTTTAAATAAATTCATCTTATATTATTCTTTATGAATAGAATAGATGATGAAGGGTTGATGACATTTACTTTCCCCACTTCTCCCCTATTTTCTATTTTCTATTTTCTGCCTCCCAAACTACGAGTATTTTAAATTCCCATCCTTATCCCAAAGTCCCCAGTAGGCTCCCACATCGCCTTCACCGCCTATTTTCCAGGCTTCGTCGAACGAAGAAAAATAGAACATATCGATGTTATCTTCCTTACTCCATTGTTGGGCATTGATAAAATAGCGGATTGCATTGTTAAAGGAGGGTTCTGAATCTTCAAAAGAGGTCCCCCGGTTTGGCCATCCGGTTTCGGTAATGATTACTTTTTTACCCTTTCCGGCTTTTAATGCACGTTGGTACATATCCTTGATATAGAGCAGCGAGTAGTCGATATGACAGCCTTCCCAGAAAGGATAGCAGTTTGCGAAAATAATATCGCAGGCTTCGGTTATGGCAGGCCGGTTGCAGAATTCATAATAGGCGTCCACATAACCTACAGGAATTCCGGGCAATTCCTTCTTAACCTGCAGGATGAATTTCAGCAGTTCTTCTTCCGTGAGGTCCTGACGATACAAGACTTCATTACCCACAGCAACCAAATCGGCATGACCATCTTTCGCAATCCGGATGACATTGGCTATTTCTTCTTCGTTAATGGCATCATTATCGCCAAGCCAGGCACCTACCAATGTTTTTAATCCATATTCCTTTGCGATGCGTGGAATCAGTTCATTTCCCTGTGTACACGAAAAAGTCCTGATCCATTTGGTATAGGGCCTGATGATTTCAATTCTGTTTCGAATTTGTTCCTCGGTTATAAAATTTCCGGGCTCCTGGCCTTCAAGATAAGGGCTGAAACAGAGACCGTGCATGCCTTTGTTGAGCACATCGGTAAAAATGGATCGCAGATCTGCTTCTGATTTATTTGTAACGTCCTGTCCTGCTAACGAAAGTATGAAATCACTTCTAAACGACATATCGAATTCCTCCTGTTTTGAAATTGTATTTTTTAATTTTATTTATCCGGCCAGATTTCTGAATGAAACTTCTATCATAGTAATTTCGCCTGAACGCTTAAATATACTGGTGCTCAATTCTTTACTAATAGTGTGATTTGCAATGAAAACCTGCTTTTCGCCAGTGAATCTGATAGATATTCCATCCTGGTTTGATGCGCTGTAGATTATTGGAACCTGGCAGAAAGTAAATCCCAATTGGCCTTGTTTAAGTGATATCTGCTGCGAATTCCCGTTCAGATCGAAATATTCGAAAATACTTTCCTGATTCAACAACTCTATGGGATTAAGCAAGTTGGACTGAAATACAATTTCTCCATCCTGGATGTGAATCCCTAATTCTCTCATGCGTGAGATAAAGTCTTCTTTAACCTGCCCGGTCATGCCAGGTTGCTGAGCACCTGCATTGCCGGGAGTATGCGAATAGGCATCCGTTGGAAAAGCACCATATAACTCAGGTGATTTATTCAATCCAATTCCGGCTTTAATTTCAAAATAATGATCTTTAATTCTTCCAACTAAAACAGGATCAGCATCTTCGTTAATGCCTTTAAAATAGCATTCCTGGGCGGCAAGCAACAATTTGGAAACCATGTGCCAGTATATGCTCCCCAATCCCTCGTACCCATAAAATGTGCCCGATCGTCCGGTAAACGACTGGTGGTCGAAAAGTTCCTCGAAAATCGCTAAAACCTTTTCTTTTTCTTCAGCAAGAAGGGAAGCATACATATCAGAATCCAGGTGGTTCAGGGCTTTTTCCAAAACGGCCGCATTACGGAATGTTCCGTTGAAATGGAAATTGCCCAGATCGTCTTTACTCAAAATGGATGAATTTGAATCCTCAACTAGCTTGCTCAGAAGTTTTGATTCCTCAACCCTACTTCCAGGAATATTATTTTTCTGGCTAAAAAGAGGCAACTGCCTGTCGGGATAAAGAAGGTAGCTATACTGATCGCGACGGAACAAATTACTCCATTTCAAAGAGTTAAGAACATCAAGACTTTCCTCAACCGACAAATACCCGGAACTTAAAACAGCTACCTGGCCTTCGAGCATTTCGTAAAGATGACGGATTGACACTCCCTGATCAGAAAAGGAAATCAGGTTATAAGCGTGATAAAGCCCGTCCTCCCGTTTGTTAACTCTTATAGACTGATCCATGTATCCCAACGCAAGTTGAGTGAATTCGGCCAAAGCTTTGACCTGGACCATCATTTTCCGGCCTGAAAAAGATGTTGAGTAAACAGTGTTTCGGTAATCGCTCCCGGCTTCCCCAAGGTGATCGGCAAAACGACGCCTGTCAGCATTTGAAAACCCGGTTTTAATCAGTGAGGTATTTTCTGAAAAAAGAGTAAATATCTTGTCAAAAAAGATACCTACTTCTTCCGAAACGGGAATTTCGCGACTGGCTGAATCACTGAATCTTTCAGTCCAAAACTCAAGGAAACGCCTTAAATAGCAAAGCGTAACCATCGAAACCCCGTTGCCTACCAGGGCATTGTTGGCATCGTTCCATTCAGGGCGTTGGGTATTGAGCCAAATGCCCGCCTCGGGAATAAAATTGCTCAATTTAGCCAGTAAGGTTACCAGGATTTTTTCAGTAAGATTAACACGGTAAATTTCTTCATCCCTGCTTCTTAACAGAACTCCGTCAGCACCGGTTTTGCTGGTCAGGTCCTTAATCTTATCATTTAAATCAAAATCAAAAACGATGGTGTCCTTCGGGTTTTTTACAATTTCGGTATATGATTTTATCCGGTAAGGAATATTTGCGTAAACAAACATTTCCTTTTTCAACAGGGATTCCAGGGTGCCGGGATGAAATTCGTGCGATAATTCAAGGAATTTCTGGAGGTAAATAATCTGGTGGTCGCCCCAGTAACCGATGTAAGCCCATGGATCGTGCGGATCGGGACTTTCCCAGTCGATGCCTTCGCGGGTAACCCGGTATGGATTGTAGCCGTCAGCGGTGGTAGCGTTTAAAAACTTGCTGATCATGCCTTCCAGGAATTCAGGATAGGAAAGGCCGAGGGCTTCCCAGTTCTGAAAAATATCGCGCCAGTTTCCCTGGTAATTTAATTTTTCGGAGCCATCCTCGTTTTTTGTTTCAATCGAAAACTGGTTCCACGGGCGGCTGGGATCGCCATGCCTGCGGCTGAAAGTAAGAGGCAGATATTCGCTGCAAATCCGGATCAGGTCAAAATCAGAAGTGCTTTCGGCTAGCCTGATCAATTCCAGGTAGCTTATCGCTTCCGGAAGCCGATCGAGCCAGTTTTCATATTTTACGGATATTTCCCTGTTTATTTGGCTTACAAACAGTACAAGGTCTGTTTTGTCAAGGATATAATTATTGGTAAAAATTCCACCTCTCATTACATTGTATAAGGTGTTGGAGAAATGGCGGGCATAGCTTAATTCGTCGTTGCCCATCTGCATTCCATCTGCTTTGGCAACAATTTTCTTTAGGTTAGATGTTCCTTCATCGATATCCATATCAACCAAATGCGTAAGGTTCAGCTTAGTTTTTATGAAATTACCAAGGTTGGCCACATCGCTGCTTTCCTGGTTGATTTCTGCCACTATCATCCATTCTCTGACAGCATCTTTTTCAAGCTCAAAGCTAGTATTCACATAGTATGCGCCGCGGGTTGCCCTGATATCGGTTTCTGTTACAACATACTGTCCTTTCTTAAAATTCTCAACCTGGTGGTTCGAAAGCAGAATCTTAACATCGTGATTAAATCCGGCTGACCAAACTGTTGTTGCTTTAAGCGATTCGCTCGGTTCGGCGCGGTCAACCGGAATTGAACTCAGCATATACAAGCCAAGTTTAGTTTCTGCGATCAATTCGCATTTTTTATAGGCATCGAGCAATGAACTGAATGCATTCTGAAAATCGAAATCCACTCCATTTGGCAGAATATTCTTGATCCCGTCGAGTACATCCACCTTAACTGTCCCGGGATTGTGATTGCTGATGACAGACTTTTTTACAAACCCAAATTTTTCGCTATTGTACCAGCCATATCTAAACCCCACTCCAAGGTCAATATTAATCTCTTCAAAAATTATTTTATTTCCATAGATGCTTTTATAGAGATTTCGTTCGATGGTGTATATTTTCTCCGACTCGGTTGAGAAGGGCTCCCATAAAAACGTTTTGTTATCCTTGCCAACGAGCAAGTATGTTTTACTTCCTGTAATACCCTTGCTATCGTGTATTTTATCCACGGTATAATATGGGAACAAGGCATTGTTCCGGTCTTTCCTTCCGGCCGACAGAGAGCCATTGCTTGAAATAAACATCCAGTGATCAGAATGGCTCACAATGGTCATAAAAAAATCAGGCATCTGGTTGCTATTACTGATTTTGTAGAATTTTTCGTTTTCAATTTCTACAAATTTGCCTTTAACTTCTTGCCTGATGCTGTTTACAGCTGCATTTCCTAAATAAACAGTTTTCGTATTCATAATTTTACGCTTGAAAATTTCTATTGACCCTTCAGAGTATGTTTTTTTTATAAGCAGCTATATACAAACGAGTTAGTTATGTTGCATTTCCGAAAAACATATTCATCCCTTCCTTAATCAAGCGGAAGGGATGAATAGATTGATGTTTTAGCTACAAAACATTTTCAGGACTTTTATTTCTTAATAAATTTAGAAGAAACAGTTTTGCCATTCGTATTACTTAACCTGATCACATAAACGCCTGCTTTAAGATCACTGACATCCACACTTTGCAATACATTACCATATTCTTTTACCTGGACACCTGTTACATTGTAAATAGAAACTTCGCCTGAAGTTGTATTTGACCTGATGTACAGGTTATTTTCGGCAGGGTTAGGATATACTGACATAGTAATATTGGATGCATTCAGGTCTTTTACATCGGTAAATATTCCAAATTGCATATCGTCCCAGTAATAGGTCTGCGCCCCGGCTGTGGCGCCGGTGGTCCCGAAATTAAAGAAGATGGAAGCCTTGTTGTAGGTATTGGCAAAGTTGATGGCTGCCGTTCCGGCTGCCTGGTTACTAAAGTTGAAGACCAGGGTCTGCCATGCGGATGCTACGGTGGTTAACACTTCGGTTTCTACGCTGATGCTGGCATTGGCGGCATTTTCCACTTTCAGGCGGATGGGTGTGCCCACAGTTGGTGACCATACCCTTACACTCATGCTGGTTGATCCGGCGACAAAAGGAATAAGTGTGGCAAATCCAACAGCTCCGCCTACGGTGGTTCCGGCCCAGGTTTC
>CAIXAQ010000023.1 GCA_903917425.1 uncultured Bacteroidales bacterium | reverse complement strand
GTTGATTCCGGCTGCTGTATTTTGTTGCGTAAAACCCTAAAATATCAGCTATTGAAAATTGTTTCAGGATGAAGTATATGTCAATGAAATCTTTTGACCGGGTGCCATTTCCTGCAATGGCATTCATTTTCATTGCAGCAAGGTCTTCAATTGAAAAAAGCCTGACGCCATCTTCAATCCGGAGGTTTTTTACCAAAGGATATTTATGTGTTATCAGATCAATATTTACATTACTTATTGAACCTTTTAGTGTATTCTTAGACGAAAAATTCAATTTAAACCCAAATGACTCTTCAAGGTACTCAAGAAGAAGGTTAGAATCAAAGTCGTTTTGTGTAAATAAATTCAGATCAATCGACAGCCTGTGCCCGATCTGCATCGCCAACGAAGTGCCACCGGCAAGATGAAAATCTTTTAAAAGATTTGCAGACTGTAGCTCTTTTAATAATTCCAGTGTGCCTGATCCGATTGCTTCTTTTGAAAACATTTGAATTTAGTTTTTGGAATATCTAAAAAATCACTGACCCATGTAAGTGTTTTATTGTCGAGATAGGCCGCTTTTATTATCTCCTGCCTGATGGTTTCAAGTCCATAAAAATGTAAAAGAATTTTAAGATCATGCAAATCGCCCATGGAAATTACTCTCTCGATTATAAGTTGCTTATTCAGGATATTATCAAACCGATCCATATCGATATCCCAAAATAAATTTTTCGGTAAATTAAGTGAAAACATTTTCTTTCGCTAATTACAGGATGTAATACAAAGATACTTATTTATCTGGTGATTTCCAGAATAAAGAAACATGGAAGAATCCACTAATTAAACCTGTCTTTATCATAGTATAAATATTTATAATTACTTCTAATGCTGTGTATTATAAATAACTAAACTACTGTATAACAATGCTTTGATGGAATTTTGTAATGGTACATATGTTGTCGCTACCAGTGCAAAACTAAATGGTTTTTGAATCTAATTATTACCTCAAAATTTGAACGGTGAGTCCACTCCGATAACCCGAAAAAAAAGAAAACCACGGAGGCACAGAGAACACAGAGGTACACAGAGTTTTGTTAATCAGCGTTATAAGGTTATTGTAACTTAGAGCCTTTGTACCTTTGTGGCGAAAAAAGACTTTTCGGAGTGAACTCAACGGTAATTTTGAAAAAAGCTATGCTACTACACTGCTTCGCCCCGTCAATCCCATATTAAATGGCTGATTTTATTGATGATTTGAAAGAGTCGTTTGAGTACATATAAAATATAATTATAACGAAAACTATGCTTTTCTTTTATAAACTCTAAAGCAAAGTTAAAAGAAATTATCAATCATAAGTGGAGTAGAACTTATGATTGGGAAGGAACGGGCTTTTCCCGAATATGAAGTGAATGAACTGAAAGATAATGCAGGTGTCTAACATTCCTTTTTCAAGGAAAACCAGCATATGTGGAGCGGCTAGTCAATTATCTGACTAATTTTTTATAACCCCTTGTAAACCACCCTAAAAGTATACAGCATGATTTTAAAATCAAGGCTTAAACTCCAGTTCTCGATATAGTTTACATCCATTTCGACCCTGTGACGGATATCGTCAATGCTTTTTATCTCGCCCCTGAAACCGCTTACCTGGGCCAGGCCGGTTAAGCCTGGTTTCACGGTGTGACGCAGCATAAACTTTTTGATGAGTTTGCGGTACTGTTCGGTATGCTCCAGCATATGTGGTCGTGGACCTACAACCGACATATCACCCTTTAAAACATTGATAAACTGAGGTAGTTCATCAATACTGTATTTTCTTAATATCCTGCCTAT
>CAIXAQ010000022.1 GCA_903917425.1 uncultured Bacteroidales bacterium | reverse complement strand
TGGAACATTTTTAAAGGAATTTCTTCAGCGCGTGTTTATCATACTTGCTATTGCCCTGTTTTTCTTCAATTTAGTCGATTTCCATTTTTTCGTTATCCTTTATGTGACTGCAATTTCGGCACCAACCCTTTTTATAATGAGCCGTCTAATCAGGGAAAAACAATTTTCGTTTTACACTGATTTCAAGTTCCTTAACCACGGCCTGTTGGTTTCTATGGCGTCAGTATCTCTGTTCAGCATAATGAACGGTTTTTCGCTGATCATCATTCAGAACGTGGATTTAATCATGATCAACAGTATGACAGGTCTCAGCAACACAGGTGTTTATTCCGTTTGTTTCTTTTTTGGCGTGGTAGTAAGCCTTCCGGCGCGTTCCATCATTAAAATTGTAAATATTGTTTCAGCACAGGCCTGGAAGGAGAATGATCTGAAACTCATCAGCGACATATACCATAAAAGTTGCCTTACTTTGTTTTTGATCGGGACGCTAATTTTTATAGGACTTTGGGCCAATATTGAAAATATTTTTCAAATACTGGGTCCTTCGTATATTGCCGGTAAATGGGTAATCTTTTTTATCGGATTAAGTAGCCTGATGGATATGGCCACCGGTGCTAATGGTTCAATTATGGGCACTTCGCAGTATTATAAAGTACAGACTGTATTCCTGGTAGTACTTGTTGTTTTGCTTGTTATCACAAACTTATTGTTGATACCCCGGTTTGGAATTACCGGTGCTGCCATTGGTGGTGCCATTTCACTGGCTGTACTGAATACACTACGATATTTGTTCCTGTATTATAAATACCGGTTACAACCGTTCAACCTGAAGTTTGTGTATATAGCAATTATCGGAGCAGGTTCTTATTTTCTTTCGGCTCAATTACCACCGCTTTCAAATTATATCGCTGATATCGCTTTCAGGAGTCTGCTTCTGCTGGCCTTATTCTGTACCCCGGTTTATTTTCTGAAAATTTCGAGCGATGTGAATCAAAAAGCGGATGAAATTTTAATTAAACTCCATTTAATAAGTAAAAAAAATACATCTAAATAAAAATGGGAGCAATAACATTCGGCATACCTAAAGAGTTGGTGAAAAATCTTCAGACCATATTTCAGATCGATGATTTTATTGAAACAGGAACTTTTAAAGGAAAAACAACATCCTGGGCGGCTAAAAATTTTAAAAATGTTTTTACAGTTGAATATTCAAAAGTAATTTATGAAGCAGCTTTAAAAAACCTGTCCATATTCCCGAATATCAGGTGTTTTTTTGGCAGTTCCCCGGAGCGGTTACCTGAGATACTCAGCCGGTTAAATTCCCCGGCTATTTTCTGGCTTGATGCGCACTGGTGTGGCGGAACCACTTATGGCGTAAGCGATGAATGCCCGCTATTAAGCGAAATTGAACTGGTGCTGAACCACCCTGGAAAACATATCATTCTGATTGATGATGCAAGATTGTTTTTAAAACCGCCTTCAAAGCACCATTCGGGTGACCAGTGGCCCGGCCTGGATGAAATAGTTGGTTTATTATCGAAAAGGCCAGGATTTTACACATTTACATGCGAAGATGTGATAGTTTCGATTCCTGTAGAAGGAAAAGATAAATTGCAATCCTATTTCAACGGAATCCACGAAACTGAATTTCCTGGAGGAGGAATTATCAGTAATTTAAAATTCGCTGCACGGAATATTATCCGTAAATGGAGTTAAAAGAGTTATTTCCCGATAATAAACTTCTTGATTTTATAAATCCCACCAACTGTTTTTTCAAGAAAGGAATACAGCTTTTCCTTCTGCCGGATCAAACG
>CAIXAQ010000021.1 GCA_903917425.1 uncultured Bacteroidales bacterium | reverse complement strand
ATATTCTGAAAAACACAGACTAAAACGCCCAGCCTGCTTGTATTGTCTGATGAAAACCTATATCACCTGATACGTGATAAATTACCGTGATAATCTATGCTAATTATTCCAGATCCTGTTCCTCACCAAGAACATACTCCACTTTCCTGGTTATATGCTTTTGCGAATCGTAAAATACAAACTCCCCATCCCAGCAAAAGCGTAACTCGTTGTTTTTCTTTAACAAAAGTGCAGATCCTTTGTATTCAAGATTCCCCTCCGGATCATAACGTTTCAGCCGCATCAGGCTGTCGTTCACGTACCTGAATTTTAAACACTTGATGCCATCATTGTAATACACGCACCTTTTGGTCTCGTTTCCGTGATCGTACCATCCTTTGAAAGTCTTTTTCTCAGGATTTAGTTTTGAAACTTCTACCCAGTAGCCATGCTTTTTGCCATCAGAATCAAAGTGGTTCTTCCTGTGGTGACATATTTGCGGATACAGATCCGCTGAAACATTCACAAGCAAAAACAGAATTGGAATCCTGATTAGTGCTAACATTTTGTTTATCAGCTAAGTTTAAACTGGATTGGCAAATTGAAAAGAACCCTGACAGGTTCGCCGTTTTGTTTGCCCGAAGTCCATTTTGGCATTGCTTTTACTACCCGAAAGGCTTCTTCATCACAACCTCCGCCTATGCCTCTTATCACTTTAACGTTACCTACAGAACCATTTTTTTCAACTACAAATGAAACATATACCGTTCCCTGCAGTCCTTTTTCCTTGGCAGCCTCAGGATATTTTAAATTTTCCATCATATACTTTACACGGGAACTCTCCCCGCCAGGGAATTGTGGCATATCTTCTACTACGGTAAATACTGGATCTTGATAGGCTAATTTATCAGATGGTGATGGTGGAGGTGGCGGAGGAGGAGGTGGTGGAGGTACAGCAACTGAAGATTTTATTGGAGGAGCCGGTGGTGGAGGAGGCGGTGGTGGCACTGAGCCATCAGGTTGAACTGATGGAGCAGTCTGGGCCGGAGCCTCAGAGGTAATTGCTGTCTCGGAAGATTTATTAGCCGATTGTTTGCATCCTATCGCATAAATCATAACTATGCAAATAGCTAATGGCAATACTACGATAGCCTTCAGCCTGGCGAATCGGGTATTTTTTTTGTAAAACATGGTCAACCTCCTTTTTATAAGTGAGTAATTGAAATTATTTCCCAGCACAACTGCCAGGGCTGTTTTATCCTGCGCAAACAAGATTTTGGTGTAGGTTACCGGGTCGGTACCGGAATGTATAACCGCTTTATCGGCTTCAAATTCATGAATTTCGCGCAACGATTTTTCTATTAATGGGATAAAGGGATTTACCCAGCAAATAATTTGCATTACTTGTGTAAAAACAATGTCGAAACTATGCAATGAATTAATATGGACTTGCTCATGCCGGATAACCTCGTCAACGTGTTGTGTATCTTTTAGACTGGCAGGCAAATACATAGTCCGGAAAAATGAAAACGGCGGGATATTGGAGTTGCTCCAAAGTATAGAACTTTCTTCTGAAATATGTCCATTCTTTCTGAGTTTATAAATGCTGAACAGTCGTATAGCAAGCCTCAGAGTAAAGTAAGCCATTCCTAAAAGATAGAAATATCCCAGCAAGCCGGTAAGAGTTGGCAGTTTACTCGCTGTTGCACTGATTACAACAGGTGACAGCGTAATAGTATTTATTAAACCTATGCCGGGTGCATTTACCTTCATGAATGAAAAGGAATCGGGCAGTAAAGTATATAGCGGTATAAAGTAAGACAAGAGTAAGGCTGAGAGAAGATAAATCCTGTTGAACCGGAACAAAGGTTCGCCCCGGAGGAAAATTACATAGGCCAGGTAGAAAACACCCAGCGATACTACCGAAGCAATCATGTAAGTGATAAGCGCGTTCATTGTTTAGCCTCCTTATAGTTATTGATTTGTTCTTCAACCAGCAGTTTTATTTCTTCCAGTTCCTTAATGCTGAGGTTTTCACTTTGCGCGAAAAACGAAGCCATGGCTTTATACGAATTGCTGAAATAATTCTGAGTAAAATTGTTCAGGTATTCGCGCGAGTAATCCTCTTTTTGAACCAGCGGAAAATACTCATGGGTACGGCCGTATGCTTTGTGGGCTATAAATCCTTTCTGTTCAAGGATTCTTACAATTGTCGAAACCGTGTTGTAGGCAGGCTTCGGATCGGGCAGAAGACTTACAATATCATTCACGAATCCTTTCTCCAGTTCCCACAGCACCTGCATGATCTGTTCTTCGGCTTTGGTTAGTTTTTTCATCATTATTTAATTACCGTACAAAGATACAACTAAAAACATAGTTATACAACTAAAAGTTTAATTTAGATGAAAAAATTTAATTTCGCTGTTAATTTAGTGGGTATATTTATTTTGTCGGAAGTCAGAAGACGGAAGTCAGAAGATTCCCTTAAAACTTCATTTATCCTTGAAAGCAGGAATTTGTTGACCGTGCCTTTCTTCAAAAATTTCCATTTAATATGGCCAAATCTCATATCGGCTTTTTCTTCGGTCTTCGGACTTCCGACTTCCGACCTTTTAAAACCCATTTCCATTCAATTCGTGGTAGAACCTAAAAATGTAATATCAATTGTTCACACTTCCGTCTTCTGACTTCGGTCTTCTGGCT
>CAIXAQ010000020.1 GCA_903917425.1 uncultured Bacteroidales bacterium | reverse complement strand
GGATTCAGGCGGGAAGAAAAGGGCAGCCATTTCTTCAATTTCTTTAAGTTGTTCCTCTGAGAAAAGCATCGTTAAGGTTGTTAAGGTCATATTCAAAGATTGCAGGATCCGTAAATATGATACCACGTTCCATTTTTGGGTTATCAGTTGCGTTCTGGCTGGTGATAATTGTAATTTTCCAATTATCATTCCAAAGGAGAGCAATTTTCGCATGTACGGAAGTGCAGCGATAATTGAAGCAACTGGCAATCATCTGAAAGGGCTTAGGGCTTATGCTCCGGACTCGGTTATCCAGGATAAGTTTGAATGAAAGAATTTTATCATTCTCGATATGGTTCTGCAATTGCTGAATGCTTTTATTTGAAAAGGAGTAAGAGGTCATAAAAAGATGCACCGGACCAGTTTGTTTTATAAGGTGCATTATGAGCCGTACCAGGTTAAAATTTCCGAAGGAATAATAGTGAGTGTTAACCTGTGGGTTAATCAGTCCTATTGCTTTAGTTAGAGCGATATCCATGTTTGAAACGAATTCAGCCGGCTTATCGGCTGTTTCGGTGATGGAATTGGGTTGGAGCTTCTCTTGCTTCTTATTTCCAGGTTTTATAATTTCAGTAGGTTTTGTATGGGTGAATTTGGTTGAGTGCAACATAAGTTAATGTGTTAATGTGCTAATGCGGTAATGTGTTAATGTGCTAGTGCGGTAATTTGCTAATGCGATGATGTGTTAATGGGCTAATTGTTATTTATTCCTACAAAGATTGGGATGTGAACATTTTCAAGGTGGTTATCGGAGTTTTGGCGAAGCGTTTTAATGGTTTCGTAAATGGTTTGATAAGTAGTGCCAATGTCGTCAAACAGGATAACTCTTTTGTTTCGAGGCAATGGTAATACCTGAATGAAATTTGGGTTGAATTTTTGTTTTGATGTAGCGATCATCATGTCCGGCAGGAATTCTATTCCAGTAAGGGTGGAAGTGCGGTAACAAATTTCAGAGGCAAAATGATAACCAAGTTTTTCCGAATGTGATCTTTTTGGTGTGGTAATAAGCACACAGTTTTCGAGATCGGGGAAATAATATTTTAAGAGGTTGGCAAAGATGGGAGCAAGGATATCAGCGTTATTGATATTGGCTTTAAACTTCTCGAGGTTTTCAGTTTTGTAGAAGGCGATAATAAAATATTCTTTCCGGGAAACGAGGCTGAATTTGGTATAATGAATAAAGTCCTGGTAACTGCTTTCAGGATCAGTACCGGGGCCTATTTCTTTCGATTGCTGCTCAGGCTTTTGCGAAGCAAGGGAATTGGAGCGAACTAACATGAGGTAATGTATTAATGTGGTAATGCGATAATGTGATAATCGGTCATTCAATAGTCATTCAATAGTCATTAGTTGTCTGTTTCGGAAAGGGAAAAAGGGTTCAGGAAGCTGAGCAACGCAACCTGACCCTTTTCAAGCAAATAGTCCAATGGACTTTGGGGAATTATTTTTAAAAGGAAGCCAGTTTTATTTCAATTTCCGATAATTCAGCTTCTTTTTGTTTTATCCGTAAATCAATTTTAGTTCTTTTAGGACCGTTAGGCATGGGATTTTTATTTTTCCCTTTTGTTTTTTGCTGGTAATCGAGCATAAACCTGTCGGCACTAATAGATTTTTGAATGTTAAGTTTTACTTCTTTCAATTCATTTAAAGTTTCCGGCAATGAAGGTTCTTCAACTTTTGCATTAAGTTGAGCTACAATAGCATCAACGTCCGGCAAAGTGCCATTGATTTTGTATTCTTCGTTTGCTTTCCACATTATTTCAATGACTTCAGAGCATTCTGCAATTTGGTTGCTCAGGTTTTCGCGTTCAGCAATAAGCTCAGGAGTATTTTTGTTAGGCAGGTTAGCCATTGCTTCGTGAAGGATAGCCCTTTGTTTAAAGGCATCCGAATGAAATTTTATTGCTTTCTCCACTTCGGGAGGGAGCTGGCCTGGTTTGAATGATTTGATTGCAGGCTTGTTCTCAGAGTCAATTTCGGGATCGGCAGAAGCAGGAAGATTGACAAATACGGAAGGATTTGTTTGTAAACCGGCAGCTTTAAGCAATTCGTAGCGAAGCTTTTCACTATAGCGATGCGGACGGTTCGCGATAGATTTAGCTAACCCTTTGTGTTTAATGAATGATGCCAGAATAATAACTCCTTCATCGAAGTTGCAGCCGTCTTCAATCCATTTACTTACTTTTTCTTGCACGGGACTTCTTTTTAGGGTTTAGGGTTTGGGGGTTAGGGGTTACTGCCTCTTTTAAGAGTGAAGTAATTACCGAAGAGTCAGCAATTTTTGGAGCATACGCTTTTTCCCCTTGTTTTGATAACTGCAGGTAAGGGAATCCGGATTGGTATAATGTTTCCAAAACGGATAGAGGAACAGGGTTCCTGAAATCGACAGCACCGAACTGGAATGTTATTACGATTCCAGGTTCGATGCCAACGAGTTTAAAATTGGGATGAAGGGCCATAACTGATTTGTTATGTTGCGATTATCCGACTATGCCGGTGCCGGAAGCAGTTGCTCCGAGTGCATCAGTTACTGTTACAGTATATTCACCAGGGACGACTGTAATAGTTTGGGTAGATTGTACCGGGTTAGTATCCCATGAGTAAGTGTAAGGAGCGGTTCCGCCTAATGCGTTTGCGGTAGCAGTACCGTCACTACCGGCTACTGACGCAGCAACAGTTGCAACCGTTACGGATAAAGGAGTAATGGAAGCAATGGTAAGAGGAACGGATCCTTCGTACACATAAACGTTTGAAGTTTTGTAAACGAATTCCATTGAGATTCCGCGGCGACCAGCGGTTTCTTTTCCCGTACCTGCACCGTCCGGTGATCCGGTGAAAACGGCAGCACGAATGGCGTCGCCCATCAGAAACTTCTGCCCGTTATTGTCAGGAACGATGAAAAACATATTGCCATTTTTGACTGTGTTAAGAAGTCCAAGCAATTTGGGCTTCAATCCTGGGTTGAACAAGGAGAGGTGCATTACAAAGCTTTTTCCGTCCAATTCTCCGACAGTTTCCATTTTGAATTCACCGGTGTCGTCCGTAACGTACATTTCGAACATTCGTTTGCCGGGCTTCATAACCACGCTTCCGGTAAGTTTACCCAGTGCTTCGAGTGTTGCGGCATTTGATGGCTTTGTAGGCCAGGTTGCTACGTCCTCGAAAAGGCCGTAATAGATTTTCATACCTATTCCGCCCATATTTTCCCCTTGAAAGAGGTCTTTTGTTATATCTGCAAATTCCACGGTAGTAATTTTTTTT
>CAIXAQ010000019.1 GCA_903917425.1 uncultured Bacteroidales bacterium | reverse complement strand
ATACCCAGGTAATAAGTCAAATGTTGAACATTGATCTTGAAAATACGGCAACCCGCGGGGAAGTAGAGAAGATCCTGAATTTACGGATTACAGATACCCGTGTCCGGATGTTTATCATGAAAAATCTGTATTATAAGATCCATGGCAAATTAGCCTGGCGGCTGAACCTGGATGCCATAAATCAAAGTATGGACTTGCTTTTTGATGGAATCAGGAGCGAAAATCAATACAAAGGGCCAACTTTATTCATTCGTGGCGGCAAGTCCGATTACGTTCCCGATGACGATATCACTCTGATTACAAGCCTGTTCCCTGAAGCGGTTATAAAAACAATTTCCGGGGCATCGCATTGGGTTCATGCTGATGCCCCGGAAGAGTTATGTTATCTTTTAAGTGAATTCCTGGAAAGGGAATGTAAGTTTTGAGTTATGAGAGATGAGTTATGAGAGATGAGTTATGAGATTATTTGTCCAAATCCTGATTTTACCACCCCTAACAGCCTAACCATCTAACAGCCTAAGAGCCTAATACCTAATTACATCCACCCGTGCCACTCCTGCCTGCAGGTTAATATTAATTTTATTTTTACTGGTAGCATAATTAGGTGTCTGGTATTGCTGCTGCCCTATTTTGGTGAAGCCTTTAAAGTCCTTGCTGGAAAGAAAGGTGTTTGATATAATTTCACAACCGGCACTTTCGGGCACTCTTAGCGTGATAGATGCGGCACCTGCCTCAATTTTAACATCGCTTAACGGAAGTGCAGCACCTAATTTCAGTTCGATATCCGAAGCACCGCCTTGTATCTTGAGGTTGCGTGTTTTAAATCCGGAGAAATCAAAGTTCACTTCGGCTGCCCCAACGTTGAGATCCAGATCCCAAATCGGGTTTGGGTTCAGTTTCATATTCACATTATTTTTGATATTGCCATTGTTATACTCGCCTTTATCTAGCGAAAGCTCAATGGTGGTAAGGCTGTCTTCTGCCTTTGCCGTCATCGAATAATTGGCATTATCGTTATCGTGTTTCACTTCGATGAGTTTGTACGAAGTATCCTTGATAGTAAAATTCCCAACACCGATATTGAGTTTAAGCTCTGCATATTTGGTAAGTGAATCAAAATCTTCGGACATTACGTTGTTATAAGTACTGGACGAATCGTCTTCATTTTCGTTGTCGCGGTTGAAATCACGACCGTTGTCGTTCCAATCGAATTTCCAATTATGGTCATCCTTGGGACCATATTGCTGAATGGCAATAAACGTAACCACTACTGTTACCAGCGAAAGTACCAGTTTGATCCAATCTTTGATGGGAATAATCGAAATCCCCCAAAGAATCAGTATTACCGGCCACAGATGCCACATCGAATGCCAGGTGAAAAAGAACACTCCTGTGTTTTTCAGGATAAAAAGGATGCCTATTATCACTAACAGAATTCCCCAGAATATTTTACGGTAGCTCATAGTATTCGGTTTTTATGTGTTTGAAAAATGGTTTAATTTACAATGCTCTCTCCACATTATTGATTATTGCTGTTTTTACGCTCTGCCAGGCTGGTAGCAATAAGCACGCCACCAATAACAACCAGAACGAGAGGCCATACATTATGGAAATTGATGTTGGGGATAAACCTGTTGGCGAAGAAAATCATCCCCAGTGTAATAAGAACTATGCCGCCGATCAGGCCATTGCGGTTTTCGGGTTTTACCGGAATGTTAAAAGGATTGGAAGCACCCGGATTAGTATCGGCGCCCGTTTTTTCACCCTGGCTTTCGGCGTTAAACGGTTCGCCCGAACCCATATTCATTGTAAACGGCATAATCGGCTCCAATGGCAAAGCAACCCACAATATCAGGTACACTATGGCACCTCCGCCCCCGGCAAAAGCTATGATTACAAATAACAACCTGATGATTATAGGGTCGATGTCGAAATACTCGGCTATACCACCGGCAACACCCCCAAACACTTTGCTCTTAGCTGAACGATACAAACGCTTATTCTTTTCCATGATTTCTAAGTATTAAAATTTTATTGTTTGCATCTATGACGCAGGGGTTGGCATGAGGTTACAAGTGGGAAATACAATTGCCGGAAATCAATTGCCGGATACTTGTATGGGTATATGGTGGGGGTTGGTTTTTCTTCGGGAAAAATGCAGCAGAGAAACTTATAAAAGTTTTATAAGCATCATGTTACCATGTGTTAACTATCTGAAAATAAACTGCATATTCACTAACAAGTATCTATGAGTTATCTTCTTCATCGTCATCCACCAGATCCGGATCAGGTTTTGGAGAAACCCTTTTTGATACCAGGATACTTATTTCGTACAAACTATATAAAGGAATAGTAACCATAAGCTGACTAAAAACATCGGGAGGTGTAATGATGGCAGCTACAATAAGGATAATAACGAACGAATATTTCCGGTTCTTTTTGAGGAATTCCGGTGTAATAATTCCGATTTTCGACAGCACATAAACTACCACCGGCAATTCGAAAACCACGCCAACCGAAAGAATGGTGGTGGTGACTGTACTGATGTAGGATGACAATGAAATCTGGTTTGCAACCGATGTACTTACCTGGTATGTGCCTAAGAAATTGAGTGTCCAGGGCACCATAAAGTAATAACTGAAAAGTACTCCTATCATAAACAGGATGGTCATCACAAACACTGCCTGGCGTGCATAGCGGCGTTCGGTAACATATAAAGCCGGCATTACAAACTGCCACAACTGGAAAATGATAATCGGGAAAGCAAGGATCAGGCCGCCAAACATCGAAACGGTCATATCCGTCATAAACTGACCGGAAAGATTCAGGTTAATGATGGTAAGCGACATGGGCGGCAGGCAAAGGCTGTCAACGTGAAGTAATCCGCCTAATTTGCAAAGCCATTTGTAAGTTACAAACGAGGTATCTTTTGGAGCCAGCAATATTTTATCAAAAATAAAGCGGCTGTTTGCAAATGCAACAACAGTCATGACTAACCAGGCCAACACCATGCGCACCAGCCTTTTGCGAAGCTCGGTAAGATGATCCCAGAAGGTCATTTCCTTGCCGGTATCGGGGTCCTGATTTCTGCTTTTCTTTTTAAAAATGGCTGCCAAGGAGATAAGTATAAGCGGCAAATTTAGTGAATTTTATTTGAAGCCTGAAATGGAAATCGCGCGGGCAAAATCTACCCATTGCTCGCTTATATTTCAGCATAGATGTATTCCTTACACTTCCTCAATCCCCATTCCCCTTAAAACCCTTAATGCATCCGAAACATCATTTATTTTCTGAAAAGTGAGAGTGAGTTTTCCTTTACCTTCCTTCATATGGCAAGACGAAGTGTGTGTCTGCACATACTTAAGCACTGCCGTGAATATTTCGCTCTGGTAATACAGTGATGCTTCGTTACTCAGGAAATACCCGGTCATGGATTGGTTACGAAGAATAAGTTTCTCGATGCCAATGGTTTTGGCAAGGCGGCGAAGCCTGATCGCATTAAGCAATTCCTGGGTTTCGGCAGGAACCGGGCCAAAACGATCGATCAGTTGTTCCTGAAAGGCCAGCAATGCCTCCTCTGTTTCCAGGTTATCAAGTTCCTTATACAGCCTCAACCTTTCGGTAATATTGCCGATGTAATTGTCGGGAATCAGGATCTCGAGGTCAGTTTCGATCTGGCATTCGCGAACGAATTCAGTTTCAGCCTCGGCGGCATATAAATCAGAATATTCGGCTATTTTAAGCTCATGCATGGCTTCGTCCAATATTTTCTGGTACATCTCGAAACCAATTTCGGTAATAAAACCGCTTTGTTCGGCTCCCAGGATATTCCCTGCACCACGTATATCGAGGTCGCGCATGGCAATATTGAAACCGCTGCCGATATCGGCAAATTCCTCTATGGCCCGCAACCGTTTACGCGCCTCATCGCTCAGCACCGAAAGTGGTGGTGCCAGCAGGTAACAAAAAGCCTTACGGTTCGACCGACCAACACGGCCGCGCAACTGATGCAGATCGCTCAATCCGTAATGGTGTGCATCGTTTATCAGAATAGTATTGGCGTTGGGGATATCCAGACCCGATTCGACAATGGTAGTACTCACCAATACATCGAAATCGCCTTCGACAAATCCAAGCATCACTTTTTCCAGTTTATGTCCGTCCATTTGCCCATGTCCCACGCCAACGCGGGCGTCGGGCACCAGGCGTTGAATTATTCCCGCCAGGTCCATCAGGTTCGAGATGCGGTTGTTTACAAAGAACACCTGTCCACCCCGGGCCAACTCATAACTGATAGCATCGCGGACAATTTCTTCGTGAAAAACATGCACTTCGGTCTGCACCGGGTAGCGGTTGGGTGGCGCGGTATTGATAACACTCATGTCGCGGGCCCCCATCATCGAAAACTGGAGAGTACGCGGAATCGGCGTAGCCGTGAGAATTAAAGTATCAACATTGACTTTGAATTTCTTGAGTTTCTCTTTGGCGGCAACCCCGAATTTCTGCTCTTCGTCGATAATCATCAAACCCAGGTCCTTAAATTTAACATCGGCACTCAACAAACGATGTGTACCAATCAGAATATCGGTTTTTCCTTCTTCAAGTTCTTTAAGCGTAACGTTTTGTTGTTGGGTGCTTTTAAAACGGTTAATATAATCAACCCGGCAAGGGAGGTCTTTCAATCTTTCGGAAAAAGTTTTGAAATGCTGAACTGCCAGCACCGTTGTCGGAACAAGAATAGCAACCTGTTTGCTGTCAGCCACAGCTTTAAAGGCGGCCCGAATGGCAATTTCTGTTTTTCCAAAGCCCACATCGCCGCAGATAAGCCGATCCATGGGTGAATCCGCTTCCATATCCCGTTTCACATCGAGTGTGGATTTAACCTGGTCGGGTGTATCTTCATATATAAATGAAGCTTCGAGTTCGTGCTGCAGGTAGGTGTCGGGTGTAAATGCAAATCCTTTTGACGCTTTGCGTTCGGCATATAGTTTTATCAGATCGCGGGCTATATCCTTAACCCTGGCTTTGGTTTTGGCTTTGAGCTTGTTCCAAACATTCGATCCAAGCCTGTCCATCGAAGGGATGTGTCCTTCTTTGCCCGAATATTTCGAGATACGGTGCAGCGCGTGAATGCTGATGTACAGCAAATCGTCGTTCTGATAAATGATGCGGATGGCTTCCTGCCATTTGCCGTTGTTGTTGATTTTCTCAAGCCCATCGAAACGGCCGACACCATGATCGATGTGGGTTACATAATCGCCGGGTTTCAGGTCGTACATTTCTTTCAGCGTGAGTGCTTGCTTTCCGCTGAAACTCTCGTTAAGCCTGAATTTATGGTACCGGTCGAATAACTGGTGGTCTGTGTAACAGGCAATTCCTATGTCTTTACATATAAACCCTTCGTGAAGCGAAAGGTTTATACATACAAATTCGAGTTCCGTGTCAGTAGGGTGGTTTTTTACAAGGTCGTCGAGGATGGTATAAATGCGTTCAACCTGTTTCGGGCTGTCGGCCAGAAGGATATTGCTTATTTTGGCCAGGGTATTCTGCTGTAATTCAGCCAGGAACAGGTCGAAATTTTTGTTAAATGACGGCTGTGGCGTTATGTGAAAATCGGCTTCAAAAGTAGGATCGAAGAAAGTGTGCCTTCCAAACTCAATTATATTGAAACCGGTTAACTGGCGCAGAAATGTTTCCCTGTCGGAGAACAATTCATCCGGTTTCAGGTGTTGAACCGTTCCGGAAAGTGCAGCGAAAGCTTTCTCAGCTTTTTCAAATTCGGCTTCAATCCGGTCGGCAGCATACCCGGTATCAATAAGCCATAAAGTGGTGTAACGCGGAATAAAATCGAGAAAAGTTTCACGCGATTCAACCAGGGCCCGGTCCTGAACATTGGGAACAATCGTGATATGGTCGAGTTTATCAATAGAGCGCTGCGAAACCGGGTCGAAGGTTCGCAACGAAGCAACCTCATCGCCTGCAAATTCAATTCGATACGGATTATCGTTGGTAAACGAAAATACATCGATAATGCCCCCGCGCAGGGCAAACTGCCCGGCTTCGACAACATAATCGGAACGGATAAACCCATACTCGTCGAGCAGGTCGTAGATAAAATCCAGGTCAAGTGTTTCGCCGCGTTTTATCTTGAGTGTCGATTTTTCGAGGTACTTGCGGTTGACAACTTTTTCGGTAAGAGCTTCCGGGTAGGTTACTATGATGGTTTCTTTGCCACGCGTGCTGATGCGTTTGAGCACTTCGGTACGCAAGAGTACATTTGAGTTATCCGTTTTTTCGGGTTCGTAAGGTTTTTTGTAGGAAGTCGGATAGAATAATACATGACGGCGGTGAAAATTCTCGTCGGTATCGCCCAGCAGGTTTTCGAGGTCGTTGCAAAAATAAACGGCACTTTCCTTGTCGTTAAACACTGCCAGGTGAATGCCTGAAACGGCCTGGTGAATGGCGGCAACAGCTACCGAAGCCGAAGAACCGACCAGTCCTTTCAACTGAATCCTTTGTTTTTCAGGACTTTTTATCAGGCTAACTGCCTCTTTAATCCGGTTATCACCGGCAAAAGATGCCAGCAACTGCGAAGGCGAAAACCCCTTGCGGTTTATCTCGCTATGCGCTACTAGTTCAAGATTTTCATTTTTACTCATGAAAAACGTCTAAATGCGTAAAGCCGATAATGGGGATTACCGGCGAATTTGATTCGTTGCAAATGTACTAAACATGTTTGGGTTTTGCCGATTGAATAAACTAACACATACAAAAACTGAATTTTTCTATTGTTATTCCATTCACATTAGCCTATCTTTACGGGATCCGGAATTTATAATTGTTTTGCTTACAACATTCTCATTTAACATAATTTACACATGGAAAAAAGTATAAAAGGTACACGTACCGAGAAAAATTTACTAAAGGCCTTTGCCGGCGAATCGCAGGCTATGAACCGTTACCTTTTTTTTGCAAAAGCAGCTAAAAACGAAGGCTTTGAGCAGATTGCTGCTATTTTTGAAAAAACTGCATGGCAGGAACAGCAACATGCCAAACGGTTTTTCAAATTCCTGGAAGGCGGTGAAGTGGAAATTACAGCCTCCTACCCTGCCGGAATGATAGGCACCACTGCCGAAAACCTGAAAGCTTCGGCAACCGGCGAAAACGAAGAATGGACACTTTTGTATCCTCAGTTTTCGGAAATAGCCAAAGAAGAAGGCTTCCCGCAAATTGCATCAGCATTTAAAATTATCGCCAAAGTAGAGGCCGAACACGAAAAACGCTACCTGCGCTTGTTAGCCCGACTCGAAAAAGAAGAAGTTTTCAAACGCGAAGAGTCTGCAAAATGGGAATGCCGCAATTGTGGCTACATTCATGAAGGTAAAAACCCACCCGAAAACTGCCCGGCTTGCCAGCATCCAAAATCATTTTTCGAAGAAAAGCAGGAGAATTATTAGGGTTTTACAAAAAAAGAGCCGCATTTACT
>CAIXAQ010000018.1 GCA_903917425.1 uncultured Bacteroidales bacterium | reverse complement strand
TGAACCCGGAACTTTGAACCCGGAACTTTGAACCCGGAACTTTGAACCCGGAACTTTGAACCCGGAACTTTGAACCCGGAACTTTGAACCTGGAACTTTGAACCTGGAACTTTGAACCTAGAACTTTGAACCTATAACCTGGAACCTGGATTAACAGTTATTTCATCCCACTCAAATTTATAAACACTTCAGTCTCCTGACTTCGGTCTTCTGACAAAAATCAATTCCCAAAATTCGTAGTAGAACCAATAAAATTTGTTTATCGAAATTACAGGCAAAAAAGATAGGAGGAGTAAAATACCCCTCCTATCGTAAATCAAATGACTTGTACTTTAAGAAATGAAGATTAAATCGCCTTCATTTTCAGGTACCATGCATTTCCGGTTTCAGTTCCCTGAACCCTCAAATACATATAGGTAGGTGTCAGCTCCAGAATTTCATACTCCTTAAGCAAAGCGCCATACCCGATATAAGTATTTACACCTGCAAGCAACATTGCAACCTGCGTTGAAGTTGGAGCTGCAATTCCTGTAGTGGATGCAATAAAAGCAAAATTGGAAGTGCCTCCGGCATAGCTGTAACATCCTTCGTCACCTGATGCAGGAATACCAGGTAATGTTGTCAAAGCGCCAGTTTTCGTAAACGCGGCATCCGTGGTAACCTTTAATGTATAGCTGTTATTTGCACCTTTGGTAAAAGTAAACTGAGCCGTATAAAAGCAGGGGCAACAGGTTAATTTTTCATTGATGCCTGCCGACCACCATGAAGGGGTATCTGAACCTGTCCATGGACCCACACCAAAATGACCCGCAACGCTTTTATCAACAATCCAGGTTTTTGATGCGCCACCGGTTAAATCGGTAATCATCTGAGCAGGAGGGGCGAAGTCGCTTCTCACAGTTACTTCTTTTGTTGCTATAGAGGACGTTCCACCTTTTCCATATACCACGGCCGTAATTTTGTATGTATTTTTCCCTTGCACGGTGTATTTGGCTGTAACTGTCCCTGTTGGTGCAATAACATACGCTTCTGAATTACTTGCATCATAATCCACTTTGTAAGCTAATGCATTATCCGCAGTAATAGTGATTTTAACTTCTCCGGAACCATCCCCGTCAGGGTGTGTGGCATCCTGGCCAACAACAACAGTAGTTATTGTGACATTGGAAGGAGCCGTAAGGTCGCCTATGCTGTAATCCTGTTTTTTGCAGGCAAAGACTATAATTATCAGTGCTGCTATGCCTATGATGGCTTTGAAAGTATTTTTCATCAGTTTCGTTTTTTAGTTGGTTAATCGAATGTTATCTATATAAATGATTGCTCCGCCACCATCCTGTGCGTCATCATACCTGAAAACAAGCTGGGTAAACCGTGCATCGGCAGGAATTGCAGCGTTGGTGCTGAAATCAAATACTAACTCCTCCCATGCTCCGGAAGTTGTCACAGCGGTTTTGAGAATTGCTCCCCAAGGATTTGCGGCTGTTCCACCAACGGCCCATTCCAACTCAACATTTAATTTTTTACCAATGTTAGCCGGTGTGGGGTTATACGCCAATAACTTTATTTTTTTGCCCTGGACAAAATTTATTGGTATATTCAAAGGGCTGTAAGTACCACTCCAACCCTGGGCTCCCCTGGTAAATTTGCCGACAGTTGCGCTGGTGTTTAAACCGCCTGATCCGGGATTTGCAACTTTTGCAAAGCCCTGTCCATCGCCAAAGGTTCCAAAGAAGTAATCCATGGTTGTGCTCTCGAAGGTTAACGGCAAGCCGAACAACGTCTTGTTAACAGTAGTTTTTGCAGCTCCTCCGCTGAGCGCAATAACTTTCATATCATAAGGACCGCCGGCAGGATAAATATGAGCGGGCAGTTTTGCATCTACGGCGAGAGGAGTTCCAACTTCGTTGGCAACATCACCGTAATAAACCAGGAAAGAACGTGCATAAAGTGCTGTTGCACTTACAACCATATCGCTTTCGATTTTGATAACCACATTTTCCGGAGCCCTGTAGGTTAACGTTAACGGATAGGTATTGCTTGTGATTTTTCCCGCCAGATCAATCGATTCTATTGTAACTGTATAAGATCCTTCAGGATAGGAATGTACAACACTGTAGCCCGGCATTACAACTGCCGAGGCAGCAGCGCCGGTTCCGTGTCCGAAATTTACTTTATACGAACTGAAACCTTCTCCGTAAGGAGTTATCTGGACATTTCCCGAGTTATCATTGCTGATGACGAAATTTTTACCCGGGTTAGCTGAATTAACGGAATTGAGAAAAGATAAATCCTGGTCAATTCCATCTTTCTTTGCACAACCCGAAGCGATTACTATAAGAAATAGTAAACCGTATATTAACTTTATGTTTTTCATATCTTTATTTATTATTGAATATAACCTTGATTTTGAACTAATTTGGTACCCAGCAATTCAGCGTTAGGAATCGGGAAAACCTCATTTTTGTTTACCGTGAATCCCCTGCTGCCAAGTTTTGAAGCAGCTTCGCCCCAGCGTACCAAATCGAAGAAACGGTGACCTTCGCCTGCGAGTTCCAGCCTGCGCTCGGTTTTAATGGCTGCTAACGATACCGGAACTGACGTAAGGCCAACTCTTGCTCTTACGGCATCCAGAAGAGCCTGCGCCCTGGTACCTGTTCCGCCTAATGCTTCAGCTTCCATAAGATAAGTATCAGCAAGGCGGATAATATAACTGTCCTGTTTGTAATTCAGCACGGCATCTCCTCCAAGTGTAGTTACATCTTCCTGGGCCGGCATGTATTTTTTGAAAAAATAGCCTGTGTTCATGTAACCCTCAATGTAAGTGGCTTTGCCGGCTGTACTCAGTGCCTTCAGGTCAAATACCGTAGCCGAAAAACGTGGGTCAGCTTTAATGGCATCGTAAAAGTTTTGGGTAAATACATTGAAACTCCAGCCGGATGGCAAAGCTGGTGCAGGTTCAGCAACCTTCGTATAACCCCTGGGCCCAACCATAACGCATATACTATTGCCTTCGTCGGAACCAGAACCCCAGTTACCCCAGCCACCAAGACCAAGATTGGTATGAGCGGTTATCAAAATAGCTTCGCTGTTTAATTTGTTGGCCACAACCCACAGATCACTGAAGTTGGGAAGTAATTTATAACCGTATTGGCTGGTTCCGCCTGGTGTAGTTCCATTCACTTCAGCAAGTTGAGCTGCTGCTAAAGGACCTTTTTTCTCATACAGGTAAACCTTACCAAGCAATGCCTGGGCTGCTCCCTTTGTGAAACGTCCGCCTTCAGTGTCTAGTTTTACGGTTGGAGGTAATACCGCAATTGCCTCGGTCAGATCTTTTTCAATCTGGGCATACACGCTTTCGGGGGTTGCCTGAACAACTTCGTACATATTGGTTGCTGTTAAAGGTTCCAAAAGCAATGGAACATTTTTGAACATGCGAACCAGGTTAAAATAGCACATGGCTCTTACTGCTTTTGCTTCAGCCTCATAACGGGCTTTTAACGTTGCATCCATAGTAGTTGTAGGCAGTTTGTACAACAGCATGTTTGCCTTGAAAATTCCCTGGTAATGATCGTTCCAGAAACTTGCCGGCATTGTAAACTGGGTCAGTGAGTAATTCGAGAAGCCCTGGATTCCGGCTCCATCGGTAGCACCACCACCACCTGCATACTGGTCATCAGATCCTGCATTCATCATGGTGATCATATTTTCGAATCCGCCTGAGTTTTTACGCATGATATCGTAAACCCCTACCAGAGCCGAATAAGCCTGCGACTGATCCTTGTAATAGTTGGCGGTTAGGAACTGGCCTTCAGGTTGGATATCCACAAAATCCTTTTGGCAGGATACCAACGAAAGCATTGCTGTTACTATAAAAAAGAAAGTATTTCGTATTTTTTTCATTTTGTTTAAATTTTGTTTGTGAGTGTTTTAATTTAATAAAGCACAGTTTTTACAAATGAATAATCATAGGTAAAAATTAAAATTGCAGCTGCAGTCCGGCTATAAACGAACGGGCCTGTGGATAGAAACCTTTGTCGATGCCATAAACACCACCACCGATTTCAGGATCGTACCCGGTGTACCCGGTAAAGGTGAACAGGTTCTCTGACTGCAGGTAAACCCGGAGACGGCTGATATCAATTTTCTTCAGGAGCTCACTGTTAATGGTATAACCTAACTGAACTTGTTTGAGGCGGAAATAATCCCCTTTTTCGAGGTAGAAATTCGACATACTGCCAAAGTTTCCATTAGCATCGTTTGCAGTAAGACGTGGATAATCGTTCGAAGTACCTTCACCGGTCCAGCGGCTCATTGCAGTTGACTGGTAGTTTGAATATTCTATATCCAGTCGGCGTAAACCCTGGAATATTTTGTTGCCGGCAGCTCCCTGGCCAAAGATCATTATATCAAATCCTTTGTAGGCAGCGTTCAGAGTCAAACCAAATGTGTATTTAGGAATGCTCGATCCGAGGAATTGTTTATCTTTTTCGGTAACGGTACCATCGCCATCTGTATCAACCCATTTCCAGTCACCAGGGGCAGCTTTTGGCTGAATCAATCCACCTGTTGAATTTACATTGGCATTCACTTCGGCCCAACTCTGGAAAATACCATCCGTTTGATAGCCGTAGAATGAATTATAAGGTTGTCCTACCTGTATACGTGTAACAGGGCCCATCGATTGGAAAGTTGCTCCTCCTGCGATAAAATCGGCATCCGAGTTCACATAAGTAACCTCGTTTTTCAGGTAGGCAAAGTTCCCGTTTGCTGAAAAGGTAATATCTCCGAATGTTTTGTTATATCCTAATTCTAATTCAACACCCTTATTCTCCATATCAGCCACGTTCCCGACTGGTGATGACGAAACTCCCACGTAACCCGGGATAGGGATAGTTCTCAGAATACCTGTGGTTCTTTTCTTATAGATATCAACCACAAAGTTGAAGTTGGTCAAAAACCTTGCATCAAAACCTATATTAAGCTGTGAAGTTTCTTCCCAGTGTAAATCGGGGTTATCAAGTGTTTTAGGTGCATAACCTGTGGTAATGTTTCCTAAGTTTCCTAAAGTGTAATTAAAACCACCGATAACCGTTGCCAGGTAACCAAAATCTCCGATGTTATCGTTACCGTTTACACCATAACCTCCCCTGATTTTTAAGGTATTTACGATGTCGTTGGTTTTCCAGAAACTTTCGCTCGAAACAACCCAACCCAGTGAGAACGAAGGGAAGATACCGAATTTGTTATTGGTACCAAACCTGGTGGAACCGTCGCGGCGGACAATACCGGTGAATAAATATTTTTCCTTGAAGTTGTAGTTTACACGGGTAAACAAGGAAGAAATTTTATGTTCGGTGAAATCCCAGGTGCCTGAAATTCTATTTGCCTGTGGAATATCGAAATTAAAAGAAGCATCTTCCCAACTTGTAATAGGAAGACCTTGAATAGTATTACTGGAGCCAAATCCTATGCCGTTTACATAAGCTCCCTGTCCCAATAAAACGCTGAATTCGTGATCGTCAATTTTATTGCTGTAGTTCAAGGTGTTTTCAATGTTCCAGTCGAATCCTTGTTGGTTACTCATTCCATAACTGTTTATAATAGTCGATGTGGAAGGATTCAGGTAATATACAGGAGTAAAGCCTCTCCATCCCCAGTATGCCAGCTTGGCACCTGCGGAGGTCTTGAATTTAAGATGACTGCTAAGGTTAACATCGAGGTAAGCATTTCCAGAGAAATCGTCAGACCAGTTATACTGACCCAGGCGTGTTTGGGTATAAGCCAATGGGTTGGTCATTTCCTGACCTACATTAGGCGAAATCCCGTAAGGATTGCCATTGGCATCTCTGATAGCGGCATCAGGATAAGCGGCTGCAAGAGCCGGGTCGGTTTCAATTACAGGTGTAATCGGGTCGAGGTTAATAGCCGAACTTAACGGGCCACCAAATTCGCTGTTCGTATTACCGATACCAATCGATTTCTGATGGGTATACCCGAAGGTTTGTCCAAACGTGAATATTTTTGATATTTTATGCTCGGAATTTAAGCGGAAGCTTATTTTGTTGTAATTCGATATCTCGGTAGCAACAATACCTTCCTGGTTTGTAATACTTACTGATGAATAAAAAGTTGACTTGTCGTTACCGCCGCTTAAACTCAGTTCGTGCGAATAACGGCCTGCACTGTTGTTGAAAATTTCATTCTGCCAATCGGTACCAAGTCCGTAATCAACTTTCGGGAACTTAGGAGCTAAACCGCCGTTGGTTTGCCTCTCGTTGATTAATGTGGCATATTGCGATGCATTGCATAAAGTCAACACTTTTGCAGGGGCTGATGTGCCATAGAAGGTATTGTAGTTAACCACCATTTTCCCGGCTTTTCCTTTTTTGGTAGTGACCAGGATAACACCGGTAGCAGCTCTTGTACCATATATAGCGGCAGAAGTTGCATCTTTCAAAACCTCGATGGAAGCAATATCCGACTGGTTAAGGTAACCTATGCCGGCGGCATCCACAACAACTCCATCCACAACCCAGAGTGGATTGTTTGCATCATCACCAAAGGTAGTTACACCACGGATGCGTATAGTCGAAGCCGCACCCGGCTGGCCTGAGTTGGCTGCAACGGTTACACCGGATACCCGGCCCTGCAGAGCCTGCTCAACGCGGCCGTTAGGGGTTTTTTCCATATCCTTGGCTTTCACGCTGGAGATAGCGCCGGTTACGACACTCTTCTTTTGCGTACCATAACCCACAACTACCACTTCCTGCATAAGTGTCGCGGCTTCCGCAAGCACGATATTCAGGGTTTTGGTATCTGCCGTAACAGTAACTTCCTGCGCTGTCATACCCATAAATGAAAATACCAGCACCTGGTTAGGACTTGCCTTTACCGTATATTGGCCATTTATGTCGGTCGTGGTTCCGGTAACGGTTCCTTTAATGGTAACCGATGCTCCGGGTAGAGATTGATTGTCAGTGGCCGATTTGACGGTCCCACTAATTTGAACTTGTTGTGCCCATGTCCATAGCGAAAAAATTAATAGAAATGAGCTTAGAAGTAGCTTTCTTTTCATAATTTGGTTGAGGTTTAAGTGTAATTATAACACGAAGGTAAATAAATAAAAT
>CAIXAQ010000017.1 GCA_903917425.1 uncultured Bacteroidales bacterium | reverse complement strand
TTGGTTAGTGAAACTGAAAATAAGCTATGTTTTCGATGAATTCTTTTTAATGTAGTGAGAAATATCACTCCAGCACATCAAAACAATATCTTGTGCCTACTGTGGTTTCAATTTCAATTTGGCAAAGTAGAAGTAAGTAATTTATCATAAAAGATCCTGAAATTGATCAACACGAAGCGCTACTCAACAAAAGCCACTTTTGTAAGCACTCCAAAATGATCGGATACCAGT
The DNA here is from genome assembly GCA_903917425.1 of uncultured Bacteroidales bacterium. GTDB lineage: Bacteria > Bacteroidota > Bacteroidia > Bacteroidales > UBA4417 > UBA4417. The sequence goes on along the minus strand of CAIXAQ010000017.1, from coordinate 1,597 downwards.
CCAACCACATCCTTTGTAAACAGAATTTGTGAATCAATTACCCTAAGGTGGGAGTTGTTTTTCATGAAAATATAGTCTATCCGCCCCGGGAAATCACCGCCAACGGTATTATAAATGCTTTGAGCCGGTTTGTTGTTCGCGTTGGGATAAATATCCAGAAAAGTATCGGTATATTCGTTGTTCTTCATCATGGTATTATAACCTTCGCTCCAGGGATAATCGCTGGTCGGATTGCCGTTAAAATCGCCGCAGATCATAGTTGGCGTACTATAGATCGTTGAACCTTTTTCGGTAGCCATTGATTTAATTTTCTTAATCTGGTTGTTTTGCTCTTCATCCGTTTCGGTAAGCCGCCAGTAAGTATGAGCCGAAAAGAGGTTAAACAAGCCGTTTGGCGTTTGGTACGAGCCGAATATTACCTTACGGGATGAAATATCCGCAGTGCCGGTGTAGGTCGAAATATACCTTTCATCGGTATTAACCAGAGGATATTTCGAAAGTATGGCTATTCCTTCCTCCCAGACCGTCCAACCGTAATGCGCCCAGTTCCAGACAAAATTATAATCCACCTGATATTTTTCTTTCACTCTGTCCGAAATAAGCAGGGCCATATTATCTTCGCGAATAATTCCCGATTTTATTGCTGCTGATTTATTTTGAGCACATTCCTGGAAAGCAACAAAATCAACGCCCATTTTGCCGATAACATCCGCTATAAGGACAAATTTTTCTTTCTGATTCGCTTCCTGGTAGGTATGCAGGTTTACCGTCAACACCAGGTATTCGTTCGGCAAAACTTTATACATGCTTTGTTTTATACCGGCAAGGCTGGTTTCTTTGTATGCAATGTTTACCGGAAATGATTGCACAGTGCTGTCTCCAAGGTTATCGTAAGCAACCATCCTTATGGTATAGATTGCCGGGTTTGGATAGGTGTGGGTCACAGAAATGGCTGCAAAATCAATATAAACCAGGTAACCGCTTTTCGTATCGCCCCAGTCGACGAAAACATTGGCTACGCTTCCATCAGGATCGGATATTTTACCTTTTAAGGTAGTCGTTAAACCGTCACTTTCCGGACTGATTTCAAGGATCGGCTTTTGATTGCCGGGAGCCTCGTCGTCAGCACAGCCGGCAAAAAGGCATAGTGTTACCAAAGTGAAGAATAACTGTAAATAAAATTTGATTGAATTCGTTTTTTTCATTCAATATTTCTTGCCGGACAAAGATACCTCAAATCCGCTGGTGAATTTTTGCTTTTAGACGTTCAGAAATTTATTCCGCTTCATTCAACTTTACCGGAATAATATTCGTTAAGGAATTAAAAACATTAAACACAGAACGCAAAATATAAAAGTATTGCAGCCCTTACTTTTTCATTTTTAATTTAATGTTATGTGTTTTGCGTTCCTTTTGGTTCTGGCTTGTCCAGGTTAGTGTGTTGTCTTTTAATTTGATGTTTTTTCTGGCATAATATTCGTTAAGGAATTAAAAACATTGAACACAGAACACAAAACGTAAAAGTATTGCAAGCCCCTTACTTTTTCATTTTTAATTTAATGTTATGTGTTTTGCGTTCCTTTTGGCTCTGGCTTGT
>CAIXAQ010000016.1 GCA_903917425.1 uncultured Bacteroidales bacterium | reverse complement strand
ATAGGCATACTGCGTATCCATTCGGTTTCGAGCGTAAGATCAACGGCAATACAAAGCATTAACGACGGATGGCAGGTTTTTACGATGCTTTCGAGCATAGCGAGGTTTCGATAGGGCGTTTCGATAAAAATCTGGGTCTGGTTGCCACGCGATGCGGCAAGTTCGAGTTCGCGGAGGGCTTTGTTCCGTTCGTCAGGTTTCACAGGCAGGTAACCATGAAAAGCAAAATTCTGGCCATTCAACCCGGAAGCCATCAAAGCCAGCATAATGGATGAAGGTCCGGTAAGTGGAACCACCCGGATGCCTTTGCGATGGGCCAGCCTCACAATAATATTTCCCGGGTCGGCAATACAGGGCAGCCCGGCTTCACTCAGCAATCCGGTAAGTTTACCGGCATCACAATTTTCGAGCATCCCAAGCGCTTCATGATCAGGCGTATGTTCATTTAAAATGTGAAAGGTAACGTTTTCAAAATCTTTGGTATAACCGGCTTTTCGCAGAAATCGCCTTGCAGTGCGAAGTTCTTCAACAATAAAAGTATCAATTAATTGCAGTATCTGGCTATTTATAGTGGGCAAACCGGCATCGAAGCCGGTTTCACCGAGTGGAGTCGGAATCAGGTAAAGGTTTCCCTTGTTCATGTTAAGTTATATGTGTATAAATGTAAGATAATGTGGTATTTCCATTTTTTGAAATTTAAACCAGGATTATCTGTGAACAATATTCTACTTGTAAGCATCCTATCATTTTCATTTTCTAATTTGCATTAACAAACAACCATTCACAAATTACGAATCCCTAATAACGATTTCCTTCTTTTTACCCCTCTGTCCTTCGGACATCTCCCCGAGGGGGAGAACCTTATGACATGTTTTCAATATTTATTTGACTTTTTTCTTAAAGTGAACTTTCCAACAATTATTTCCTATTTACGAATTCCTCTTTACGATTAACGAATAACCATTTTCCATTCTCCAGTGTCAACTGTCCATTGTCAATTGTCCATTCTCCCTCACATCCACGGCAAATGCATCAAATCGACATTCCCGCCTGAAAGGATGATTCCTATTTTTTGCCCGGCAAACCGGTGTTTATGCCTGATAACCATAGCCAATGCCACTGCCGAAGAGGGTTCGATGATAATTTTCATCCGTTCCCAAACCAGCTTCATGGCTTCGATGGTTGCCTGGTCGTTCACAGTAATTATATCGCTTACCAACCGCCTGATAATCGGAAAAGTAAGGCTGCCTAATGATGTTCTGAGCCCATCGGCAATAGTATCCGGATTGATGGATGGCATAAACTTTTTTTGGTAAAAGGATTGGTATGCATCGTCGGCACCTGAGGGTTCGGCTGCAAATACTTTGGTGGCGGGCGAAAAATAATGTGCCGACAGGGCAGTTCCGCTCAGTAAACCACCGCCGCCGACCGGGGCGACAATCAGATCGAGATCAGGTTGATCTTCAATCAATTCGAGCGCGGCAGTAGCCTGGCCGGCAATGATTGAGTAGTTGTTGTAAGGATGTATTTCGAAAGCATTGGTTTCAATCAGTACTTCGTTCAGTTTTTGTTCGCGTGCTTCGAGAGTAGGGACGCAGAAAGTTATTTTTCCTCCATACGTTTTTACCGCTGCAATTTTTACTTTCGATGAGTTTTCGGGCATCACTATATAAGCCGGTATATGCTTCAACTGCGCTGCTCGTGATAAGGCTGCCGCGTGATTTCCCGACGAATGTGTTGCCACCCCCTGTTTGATATCGTAAGGATCGTAGCTGAAAACAGCGTTCACAGCACCTCTTGATTTGAAGGCACCGGCTTTCTGTAAATTTTCGCATTTAAAAAAAATACTTGCTCCTGCTATATGGTCGATGGCACTGCAGGTTAAAACCGGAGTTCGGTGAATATGAGGTCGGATGCGATCTGCCGCCTGTAAAATTTCGTCCCGACCGGGTTCAGGGTTTTTATCCATTTAGTTTTCTTCGTTCTTTAATTGGTTGGCAATCTGTTCGGTAGCTGCATCGAGTAAGTGGTAAACTTTCGCAAATCCATCATCACCACCGTAATAAGGATCGGGAACAGCTTTGTTGCTGCCGGGGTACAAAACATTCAGAATATAATCGACTTTTCCCATTTGGCCGGGCTTTTGTGCCATCGACTTAACGTCGTTGTAATTCCCGCTGTCCATCACAAATATGCGGTCGAAAAGCTCAAAATCAGTTTTCCGGAAAAGCCTTGAACGCTGAGCTGAAATATCAATGCCATGTTTTTTCATTATTTTGATGGCCCTGGAATCGGGGGCATCGTCGGTATGAAATGCCTCAAATCCAGCCGAATCAACCTCGGCGGAAAGCTTGTATTTTTTAATTTTTTCGCGCATGATTCCTTCTGCCATAGGAGAACGGCAAATATTTCCAAGGCAGACCATCAGTATTTTCATGAAAAGGAATCGTTTTTTTTGCGTTTTCTAAGCAAACTGCTTAATGCAAAAATAAACTTATCTTTTCAATAATACCTTTTTTCGACTAATACTTATTTTAAGATTCTTCAAAAATGTGGAATAGAAAGTTAATGCTGAAAAAGGTAACAAAAGCATTTCTTTACCTTGGAGGAAAGCAGTAATTCCTGAACTTACACAAGCAACATTAAAAAACGGGCCTGCAACTTTAACGTAAAGTTGCAGGCCCATTGCTGTATTTCAAATGGTTAGATTAGAAGTTTCCTCCATCCTTATCCCACCAAAGGTTGGTTCCGCCTGTATCGGGGCCGCCAAGCGAAGAAACTGCGCCTGCAACACCGGCTGGGTTAGCCTGGTATTCGCTGTCAACAAAGTTGATTCTTTTTATAAAATCGGCTGTGCTGATGGTTCCGCCGCTCAGATTTACCATTACCGGGAATTGCTTTGGATAACCGGTTCTTCTGAATTCTGACCAGGCTTCCTGCCCGTCAGGGAACATAGCTATCCATTTTTGCGTGATAATTTTCTCCAGTTTACGCTCGTTATTATCAGCATCATCCCATTTTACGGTAATATTACTGGCAGCAGCAATATTGTTCGCTGAATTTTTCGGATCGGTATAAGCCATAGGCGTTAAAACGCTGTTATTCAGGTAAGCCGAAGCGTTAAGTCCATATTGAGCAAACGACAGAGTGATGCCTTGCTCGTAGAAATGCTGAGCCGTGCCACCCATATTCCATCCACGTAAAGCACCTTCGGCTTTCAGAAACGAAACCTCAGAACTGGTCATTAGCTGAACGAGCGATAAATTAACAAGTTT
>CAIXAQ010000015.1 GCA_903917425.1 uncultured Bacteroidales bacterium | reverse complement strand
AATTTCGGCGCGGTAGCCTCAAAAATCGTAAACATTAACATTGTACCCGTTGCTTCCACTGTTACGGTGGATGCTTTTAAAGATATCTGGCTCAGCCCGACTGTAAGTACTGTTACAGTTGATGCCCAACTTCCGTCATTCCTGGGCGCATACGATAAAATTACAGCAACCTTAAGGGTACATTGCCCCACCGGTGGCTGCGGCGAATGGGACCGCGTTGCCAGCGTGGATGCCAGGGACAAGGAAGGTAACTGGTTCCAGATAATTAAATACATCACACCTTACGGTGTGACATGTTCGCATAGTATCGATTTAACTGATTATGCTTCCATACTGCAGGGTAAGGTCAGTTTCAGGGTTAACTGTTCCACCCTCGACAACGGATTCCTCTACGATCTGTCATTCGATTACAGGCCTGGTACACCCACGCATATATACAGCACGGTGAAAGAAGTATGGAAAAATTATTATCCTTTTGGCGATTATGCACTTCCGCAACCTGTTGATACATTTAACTATACATATCCTGACAATGCCGTTGCCTCCAAGCTGAAACTTGTTTCGACCGGGCATGGCTGGGGCAGCCTGAACACGGGTAACGCTGCTGAATTTTACGATGCAACACACAATATATGGGTAAACGGGGTGAAAACCTTTACTCAGCACAACTGGACCGATTGTAATCCCAACCCGGATGCCTGCCAGCCACAGAACGGCACCTGGTATTACGACCGTGCCGGATGGTGCCCTGGCTCTATTGCCAAATGGTTCGATTTTGATATGAATGCCTTTGTTCCTGGCCGGGATATTGAACTGAGGTATGTTTTTTACGAACAATACATGGACCAATGTCATCCGAATAATCCTGCCTGTGTAACAGGAACAACCTGCACCGATTGCAGCGACGGATTTAACCCGGCACTGGATGTGGCCTGCAACCTGGTGACATTTTCCGACAGCCCAATTGTCATCGTCGGCGACAAAGAGTATGTGCCTTCTTCATCGGTGCTTAATGTTTTCCCGAATCCCACGACAGGGAAATTCGAGGTTTCACTGATGTCACAGTCATCCCTCAACAGTGCAACAATATTAATCTTTGACAATACAGGTAAGCCCGTCAGACAGATGGACTGGAACGGGCAGAAGATGGATATTGACCTCAGTTCACAATCAAAAGGAATCTACTTGTTGAAAGTTGTAACTCCTAAATGGACAGAGATAAAAAAGATTGTTCTGAAGTAACAGCATCATCCTCATACAGATAAAACCGAAAAGCCCCCTTTTCTGAACGGAAGAGGGGGCTTTTGCATTTGTTTACACTCCGGAAATTCCGAAATCTAGACTGTCATAATATCTTTTTCCTTGTGATCCAGGATCTTGTCGACTTGGGCAATATAGCTATCGGTTATATGTTGAATTTCTTTTTCCAGTACTTTAATATCATCTTCCGAAGCACCTTCTTTTTCCAGCTTTTTAGCTTCTTCAACGGATGAACGTCGTATATTCCGGATAGCAATTTTTGCATTTTCAGCTTCCCCTTTGGCTTTTTTTACCAAATCGCGACGACGTTCTTCGGTAAGCGGAGGAACTGCTATGCGCAAAAACTCTCCGTTATTCTGAGGGTTGAAACCTAAGTTCGCGTCGAGTATGGCTTTAGCCAGCAGGTTAAGCATATTTTTTTCCCAGGGCTGCACAACTATCATACGTGCATCGGGGGTACTAATATTTGCTATTTTGTCGATGGCTGTTGGATTTCCATAATATTCAACCTTTACGCCTTCGAGCATCTGCGGGCTTGCCTTACCCGTACGGAATTTATGAAATTCCTTTTCGAGATGCGTGAGTGCATGATTCATACTTTCCTGAATCTCTTCAATGATAAACTTAGCTTCTTCGGTCATGGTT
>CAIXAQ010000014.1 GCA_903917425.1 uncultured Bacteroidales bacterium | reverse complement strand
CTCAGCACTCAGCACTCAGCACTCAGCACTCAGCACTCAGCACTCGGCACTCGGCACTCGGCACTCGGCACTGTGCACTCGGCACTCGGCACTCGGCACTGTGCACTGGGCACTCGGCACTTGGCACCTGGCACCAATTTGAATAAACAACCCAATTTTACATCCCAAAATATGCTTGCAGAAATAATTACTATTGGCGACGAACTCCTTATCGGGCAGGTAATTGATACCAATTCGGCCTGGATGGCGGAACAATTGAATATGATTGGCATCAGGGTTCACCAGATTACCAGCATCTCGGATAACCAGCAACATATACTTACAACGCTCAGGGAGGCATCACAACGGGTTCAGCTTATACTTATCACGGGAGGTTTGGGGCCAACCAAAGACGATATCACCAAACAAACAATGTGCAGGTATTTTAACACATCCCTGGTGTTCAGCGAAGAAGCGTATCAAAATGTCGAAAAATTATTTGCTGCCCGTGGTTTTGCCGTGTCGGAGCTGAACAGGTTACAAGCCATGGTGCCGGCAAACTGCAAGGTTATTCCCAATCCTAACGGAACTGCACCCTGCATGTGGTTTGCTGAGGATGACTGCATATATGTTTCTATGCCTGGTGTGCCTTTCGAAATGAAAGCCATCATGGAGCAGGAAATCATCCCTCGTCTTCTGAACAAATTAAATAAAGTGATCATTCACCGCACCATACTAACCGAAGGCGTTGGCGAATCGCACCTGGCAACTATCATCGAACCATGGGAGGATTCACTTCCTGAATTTGTTAAGCTCGCCTACCTGCCTCAGCCTGGCATGGTCCGGCTGCGGCTTACGGCATATGGAACGGATCGTGTACATTTGCAGGAAGCAATTCGCAAAGCAGAAAAAGAGCTCATTCCCTATGCCGGAAAATACATTTTCGGGTTTGATGATGATACCATGGAATCGGTCATAGGCCGCCTTTTGCACGAAAAGAAAATGACGCTATCGACTGCCGAGAGTTGTACCGGTGGCAATATAGCCCAGCTTATCACCAGCATTGCAGGAAGTTCCGATTACTTCAAAGGATCGGTTGTGGCGTATTCGAACGAAATAAAAGAGCAATTCCTTGGAGTTCCTCACCAGGTACTTCTTGATTTTGGTGCTGTTAGCGAGCAAACGGTGATGGCAATGGCCGAAGGAATCCGTATGCGTTTTTCGACCGATTATGCCATTGCCGTATCGGGTATTGCAGGTCCGGCAGGCGGAACTGACGAAAAACCGGTTGGCACAACCTGGATTGCCATTGCAACACCAAGCGAAACAATCACTCGAAAATTCCTTTTCGGTGAACACAGGGGCAGAAATATCCGAAAGGCTTCGATTGCTGCATTGAATATGCTGCGGACAAAATTGGTTGAATAGAAGTTTTGCCTGTGATTTCCGATCAGTTTTTGAGATATTGGAATGTTATCCCTTCTGATTTCAAATTCTGAAACAGGCAATAGGATTGCATAAGCCTCTTTACCAGACACATGGAATTTAATTTAGCGTAATATTATCAAACAGAATCATACAGTTAAAGTTTTTTTTCAGATTGTTTTGATTTTTATAAAATTATACAGACCTTTGCACTCCATTTTGAAAAGCCTAAAACCATGTCGAGAGTTTGCGAATTAACCGGAAAGAAAATGATTGTAGGAAACACCGTTTCCCACTCGAATATTAAAACCAAGCGTAGGTTTTACCCTAATCTTCAGACCAAACGTTTCTTTATCCCTGAAGAAGATAAGTGGATAACATTGAAAGTATCAACATCAGCACTGCGTACCATTAACAAAAACGGTATCAGCGCATGTTTGAAAGACGCCCGTGCAAAGGGTTTCCTTGTAAATAAGTAAGACGATAAAACAAATATCAGCAGAGCTGTTTCCCTTTTGGGTGACAGCTTTTTTTGTTGTCTTCCGGGAGTGCATTAACATAATTTTTGAAAACAAAAGCGGTGGTTCTGATTTTCGCAAAGCAAAAGAAATATCTTTGCACCTGATGAAGGAATTTTTAAAAATAACCCTGTTTATCCTGGTTTCAGATCGGAAGAGCGTCGTGTAGGGAAAGAGTGTAGGCTATAGTGT
>CAIXAQ010000013.1 GCA_903917425.1 uncultured Bacteroidales bacterium | reverse complement strand
TTTTGGCTGTTCGTGAAGAATCATTAAGCAGAGTAGAGTTTTTTATCATTTATTGGGTTTCGTTAAACTTTATACCCAAAAAACGTCAAAACCAGCTCAATATTGCATTAAAATAAAAATAATTTATTCTAAACGCTCAGGATAATCTCTTTACTGTCAATGAGCTTACGCAGATTGATAAGTGCATAGCGCATCCGGCCAAGTGCTGTATTGATACTGACTTCAGTTTGCTCGGCGATATCCTTAAAACTCATGTCGCTGTAATGCCTGAGTAGCAGAACTTCTTTCTGTTCGTCGGGCAGATAATCAATAAGTTTCCGAACATCCTCGTATATCTGATCTACAATCATCCGATCTTCGATGGAATCTTCAGCAATACGCAGGTTGTCGAAAATATCCCCATCTTCGGAATTGTTATCAACCACCGGTAAGCGTTTTGATTTACGGTAATGGTCGATGATCAGGTTGTGCGATATACGCATTACCCATTGTATAAACTTTCCTTCTTCTTTATAAATACCTGAACGAAGGGTATTTATAACTTTAATGAAGGCATCCTGAAATATATCATCGGCCAGATGTTTATCTCTGACGACAAGAAGGATGTACGAATAAACTTTTTGCTTGTGCCTGTTTATAAGAACCTCAAGACTATTTTCATTACCGGCGAGATAGTTGCTTATAAGCTCCTGATCGCTAACAATGGGGGTTGACATGTTACCTCCGTGTTGGTTAGTAATTATTTGAGTTTAATAGCGTAGAAATCTGTCGATAAGGATTCTTTTTAGTTAGTAATTGGGTTAGCAGGCTTTGAAAAGTAAAAGGTTATGATCTTTACTTTTACTTACTGAATTGCAAATATACAACAACTGTTTGTAAGATTGTGAATTATTGTTAAAATTATTTTAAATAAGGTTATATTGTCTGTTTTATTTATAAAGTATTTAACTAGTATTCAGTGATTTATGAGCTTTTTTGCCAGTATCGTAAATCAATTAAATGTAAGCTAAATCCGTGAATAGTAACTCTTTTCAGTGCTAATTGTTCGAAATGTGAGTAGCTTTGCAGGTTGGCGGACAGTTTAGCGACCTCAATCCATATTCTGTAAGTTTGCTTTTTTTACTACGAAAAACAATATGATTAACTACGACATCGACCAGTTAGACCCTAAAAAATACATTCTTGTTAAAGGTGCAAGGGTTAATAATCTTAAAAACATCACGGTAGCCATCACACGGAATAAGTTGGTGGTAATCACAGGCTTATCAGGTTCAGGCAAATCATCCCTGGCTTTCGATACTTTATATGCCGATGGTCAGCGTCGGTATGTTGAAAGTTTGAGCTCCTACGCACGTCAGTTTCTGGGTCGTATGAGTAAGCCTGAAGTTGATTATATTAAAGGAATTGCCCCGGCCATAGCTATTGAGCAGAAGGTAAACACCCGAAATCCACGTTCAACAGTCGGCACTTCGACCGAAATATACGAATATATCAAATTGCTTTTTGCGCGCGTTGGAAAAACATTTTCGCCGGTTTCGGGCAACCTGGTCACCAGGCACACTGTTACCGATGTTGTGAATGCAATTCTGGAACTTCCTGCCGGATCCCTTGTAATGCTCTACAGCCCACTTTATCAAAAAACAGACAGAACACTGAAGGATGACTTAACTATTGTGCTTCAGCAGGGATTTAGCAGAATATTATACCGGAACAGTATCCTGAAGATTGAAGATATACTGCCGGAGATTGAAAAATATGGTTACCCGGATATGTATGTACTGGTCGATCGTTTTACCAGCGATCCCAATGATGAGGATATGCAAAACCGGGCTGCCGATTCGGCTCAGACTGCTTTTTTTGAGGGTAACGGCACGTGTTTGCTCAGCTTTGATCATGATGGAATCAGCCAGCAACTCGAATTCTCTAACCGCTTCGAACTGGATGGAATCACTTTTGAAGAACCATCGGTCCACCTTTTTAGTTTTAACAATCCGTTCGGGGCATGTAAAAAATGTGAGGGATTCGGAAGCGTGATTGGAATTGATGAAGACCTGGTAATTCCTGATAAAAGCCTTTCCATATATGATGATGCGGTAGCATGCTGGAAAGGGGAGAAAATGAGTGAGTATAAGCATACTTTGATCACACATGCTCACAAATTTGGGTTTCCGGTTCATAGTCCTTACTACAAACTTTCGCAGGCAGAACGCAAGTTGTTGTGGACTGGCAATAAATACTTCGAAGGAATTAATTCTTTCTTCGAAATGGTTGAAAGCCAGACCTATAAAATCCAGTATAGGGTTATGCTTTCGAGGTACCGTGGCAAAACGGTTTGCCCCGATTGCCTGGGAACCCGGCTTCGGAAAGATGCCAATTATGTAAAAATTAATGAGAAATCGATAACAGATCTTGTATTGATGTCAATTTCTCATGCCTATGATTTTTTTAAAAGAATACAACTTACTGACTATGAGCACAAAGTAGCGGATCGGTTAATTATTGAAATAAAGAACAGGCTGGGTTTTCTGTGCAATGTTGGCTTACCATACCTGACACTTAACCGTCTTTCCAACTCATTATCCGGTGGCGAATCGCAGCGCATTAATATTGCTACTTCGTTGGGGAGCAGCCTGGTCGGTTCACTTTACATCCTCGATGAGCCCAGTATCGGGCTTCATCCGCGCGATACACAATTACTGATAAAAGTACTGAAAGGGCTTCGTGATATAGGCAATACCGTGATAGTTGTGGAGCATGAGGAAGAAATCATCAAAGCCGCCGACCAGGTAATTGATATTGGCCCATTGGCCGGAAGCCATGGCGGTGAGCTCATTTTCCAGGGAACTTATGAAGAAATACTGAAAGACGAAATCAGTCTGACAGGTCAGTATCTTTCTGGTAAAAAGGCCATTGCACTGCCTGTGAGTCGCCGACCCTGGAATGATTACATTGAAATTTCGGGTGCCCGGGAGCATAACCTGAAAGGTATAAATGTTAAGTTCCCACTCAAGGTAATGACTGTGGTAACCGGGGTAAGTGGTTCAGGAAAAACAACCCTGGTAAAGCGAATATTATATCCTGCCTTGAAAAAGCTTTTTGGCGGATACGGCGAACGGTCGGGACGATTCGATCGCCTCGGCGGAGACTATAACCTCATTACTGCAGTTGAACTCATCGATCAAAATCCGATTGGCCGCTCGTCCAGGTCGAACCCGGCAACCTATGTGAAGGCATTCGATGATATACGAAGTCTGTATGCCGATCAGCCTATGGCAAAGTTGCGGGCTTACAAACCGGGGTTTTTCTCCTTCAATGTGGAGGGTGGCAGGTGCGAAGAATGCGAAGGTGAAGGAATTGTTACGGTTGAAATGCAGTTTATGGCCGATTTGCATTTAACCTGCGACAGTTGCAAAGGCAAACGTTACAAAGATGAAGTACTTGAAGTGAAGTTCCACGAAAATACGATCTCCGATATTTTAAACCTCACCATTGAGCAGGCAATTGATTTTTTCACCGCGAATTCCGAAAAAAATACCACAGCGGCGCGCATTTCGGCAAAACTTAAACCACTGGCCGATGTAGGATTAGGGTACTTAAAGCTCGGGCAATCATCGGACACCTTTTCGGGTGGCGAGGCTCAGCGAATTAAATTAGCTTCTTTTTTAACAAAAGGAAGCAACGACTCCCCTACCCTGTTTATATTTGATGAGCCAACTACCGGTCTTCATATGCACGATATAAACCGTTTGTTGTCAGCCTTTAATGCACTACTGGCTAAAGGACATTCAATCATCGTGATCGAACACAATCTTGACGTTATTAAAACTGCCGATTGGGTAATTGATCTTGGTCCTGAAGGTGGCGAACAAGGTGGATTTGTTCTGTTTGAGGGAACTCCGGAAGATCTGGTAAAGACCAATGTATCGCACACCTCCTACTATTTACAGAACAAGCTATAATTCCGGCAATACTTGCTGTATCGGACTAGTATAAAAATAAAAAGGTATGAACTTCCCAAAATGGGAAATGAATTGATTTTAAACCACTTACACAAATCGTTTATATCTTTCGATAATTCTTATGCCCAAGTTCAATTCTGGTATATTTTTTCAAAATAAATTTAAACCTGTCTTTCAGGCCCAGGCGGCTGTATGTGATATCAAAATCAAAACTCCAGTTTTTATTCTGAATACGATCGAGCATTACGGCTGGGTGTGTTCCCCGGAATAGCTCCAAGGCATCGATATCTGAATAATCAAACTCATCTGCCTTAATTACATTCTTTTCAACCCAGTTATCCGGATGCCAGAGTTTATTGAAATCTTCCTTTTTCCGTTGCATGGCAGCAGGTTCTTTAACCCAGCCATAATGGTAAATACAGGCATCAACCGGTTTCACCATTAGTTTTTCGTTTTTCCCTTTCCGGAATCCCTGCGCATCAAGGTAGGAATAGATATCGCTCTTTTTACGCAAGACCCTGATTTCGTGAGGATACCATATACCTGAAGTACCTATATAATCGTACGAACCGTAAAAATGAAGATAATCGAAAAGCAATCCATCCACTTCCGGATGATCTTTCCATTGCAACATAGAATTTTTAATCGTTTCGAGGTACTTTTCGTGCACCACTTCATCGCCCTGTATGTAAAAAGCCCAGTCGGTATCCGCCGGAATTGCCTGGTAGGCTTTATCCGTCTCCAAAGCCAGTACGCGCCCACCTTCACGCAGGGAATCATCCCAAACGGTTTCGATTATCCGGATTTTTGAAGGATCAATCCGGGAAATTAACTGCAGGGTAGCATCATCCGAATTGCCAACAGCTACAACAAATTCATCACAAATGGGTAATATTGAGCGAATTGCTTCAACGACCGGGTAGTCGTAAATAAGAGCATTGCGGATAAAGGTGAAGCCGGTAACTTTCATTCAGTAGTATTAAGCGGGCAAAGTTACTAATTCCTTTAAATCCGTCAGTTTTAAAAAGCCCGGCCGTTTAACTGAAAAAAATTAAATTTGCCAGCATAAAAATCCGGGAACATGCATATCCATTATTTTCAGCACGATCATTTTGAAGACTTAGGCTATATCGGCGATTGGGCTGCCGTGCACAATTACACCACTTCGGTTACACGTTTTGACCTGAAACCTGAAATTCCTGCTCATGAGAATTACGACTGGCTGGTAGTATTGGGTGGAAAAATGAGTGTAAACGATTCGGAAAAATTCCCCTGGTTGAAGGCGGAAATTGAGTTTATAAAAGACGCTATAGATAAAGGAAAAATTGTGATAGGGATTTGCCTCGGATCGCAATTGGTTGCAAAAGCATGCGGTGCAGATGTTTTTAAAAATACGGAACCGGAAATGGGCTTCTGGCCTGTAACCTTCAATGATACAGCCAAAAATGATTCTGTTTTCAGGCATTTTAGAAATGATATGACGGTTCTGCACGTTCATTTCGATACTTTTTCGCTTCCCGATGGAGCAATTTCAATGGCAAACAGCGCCGCTACAGCATGCCAGGCTTTCAGGCTCGGGAAAAATGTTTTCGC
>CAIXAQ010000012.1 GCA_903917425.1 uncultured Bacteroidales bacterium | reverse complement strand
TAGTGAATAGTGAATAGTGAATAGTGAACAGTGAATTGTGTAATTCTCTATCATCCACTAATATCAACTGTTTTCCATTAACGATTAACCATTTTCTATTTTCTATTTCCAGTTTCCGACTATTCTTCCCTCATATGGTTCCATCCCAACGCTTCAATTTTTATCAGCGGCCCGTTGTTGGTTGCCAGGAAAACGCCTGCATTCAACTCAGTCATATGGCCTATGATGCTGATGCCTTCGAGACCTTTAACTTTCTCGAAGTCGTTCATGTTTATAGTAAATAACAATTCGTAATCTTCGCCCCCATTCATGGCTGCGGTAACGGGCTGAATGTTAAACTCTTCGGCGGCAGCTATTGTCATGGCATCGAGCGGGATTTTATCTTCAAATATCCTGCAGCCAAGTCCCGAATCTTCGCAAATATGAAGGACTTCCGATGCCAACCCGTCGGAAATATCAATCATGGCAGTTGGTTTTACGCCCACAGTTTTCAATAATTCGATAATATCGGTTCGTGGTTCCGGCTTAAGCTGCCTTTCAAGAATATAATCGAAACCCGCCAGATCGGGCTGCATTCCGGGGTCGGCTTCATAAACTTTCTTTTCGCGTTCGAGCAACAGCAATCCCATGTAAGCACTGCCAAGGTCGCCGCTAACGCAGATCAGGTCGTTTTCTTTGGCCGTGTTGCGATACACCACATCCTGCTTATCTGCTTCACCGGTTACGGTAAGTGAAAGGAATAATCCGTGAACGGAAGAAGTAGTATCGCCTCCTGCCAGGTCAACATGGTAGCGCGCACAGGCTAACCTGATGCCTTCGTAGATTTCTTCGAGGGCTTCGAGCGGAAAGCGGTTTGAAACCGAAATGCCGACAAAAAGTTGCCGCGGTTTACCATTCATGGCAACGATATCGGAGAAATTGACGGTGGCGCATTTATATCCAAGGTGTCGTAAAGGCATGTATGCCAGGTCGAAATGAACGCCTTCAACCAGCAGGTCGGTGGAAACCAGGGTAACTTTATCTCCGTAATCGATTACAGCGGCATCGTCGCCGATTCCTTTAATTGTGGAGGGTTGTTCGTTTTGAAAAGCTTCGGTAAGGTGCTTGATAAGTCCGAATTCGCCCAGGGTCGAAAGTTCAGTGCGTTTAGAGGGTGTTGGATCAGTCATGAATTATTATTTTCGGCAAAATTAAGATTTTCTTTGCCACAGATACTATCGTTCCGTACTGTGTTTCCTTCATTCTGTACTTTATCTCTGTATCAGGAGTTTACACAGGATTTGTCTGTCTAAATCAATGAATATTGTTTATACTGAATTGATGGTCTATTCCTTATTTTAAGGATGTCATTTGTAAACTTGACAAGCTACTATTAATATATGAACTTTGGTTTCCACCCATAATATACAATTTGCCGTTTATTACAGCAGCCCCTGCATGTCGTCTTTTCTTCATATTACTTTGAATAACGTTGAAAACGCCAGTGTTTACTTCGAAAGATGCAAGGTATTTTTCGTTTGTGTAATCGCCTACAATAAAGATTGTTGTTCCGTAAACGGCAATAGCGTTAGCTGAAAAGCCTTTTGGCATCGTTCCCAAACTTTTCCAAACGTTAGTTTCAATATCATACATGTCAATTCTGTTTGATGGGGTGCCATTATAACCCCCAAGAACATAAAGTTTCCCGTTTACTATTGCACCTTTTGTTTCTTTGCTCTCGGGCATGTTTGCTAATTCAGTCCATGTAGAATCCGAAGTATTAAACCGGTATAGTTTGTTTGAATAATTAGACCAGATTGCAAATTCCCAGTAATAACTTGAACTACCGCCAAATACATAAATGCTTTCATCCCAGGTTGCAGCTCCGCATATATCTGCTGGTGCAGGGTTGTTTGTTGTAAATGTTACATTTCCATTGCTTAGGTTTACAACTTCCATTTTTTCATTGCCTGCACTTCCGTTAACGGAGCCTCCGCCAAAAATATATAAGTAATTGCCAACAATGGCCGACGTTGAATACCTCTTTGCAACAAGTGATTGAGCGAAAACGGTCCAGGTATCAGTTGCAACACTGTATTTTTCAATTTCAGTGGTTAATGGGCTATTTCTCGAAAACCCATTTGAGACATAAATATTGTTACTATCTGAGGAATAGGCAAAACCTCCTCTTGCCTGGTTCATTTTAGCTAAATCCTGAAAAGTAAGAGTGGTCAAAGTATCACCATCCTTCGTTCCGGTATTGGCAAAAATTACGATTAAGCCAATCAGAGCTAAAGGGTATAAAAAAAACGTCTTTTTCATAGATGCTGATTTTGAGGTTTATACTTCAGGTTTTCATTTTCTTCAATAGTAGATTTGATGTTTGGTTTTATATAACTCCTAAATCCGGTTTAACTTATCCAATAAATTTACAATTCGATTCTAAGTTATAAAAATGTTGCATTGTGCCGAAAATAAATATTTTGTAACTATTCATACCCAATTAAAAAAAATCAAGTGTATAAATGCCACAGATTCACAGATTTAATTAAATTTTTCAACTGCCTTTAGCAGTTGAAAAACTATAAATCAGTGAAATTATCGCTT
>CAIXAQ010000011.1 GCA_903917425.1 uncultured Bacteroidales bacterium | reverse complement strand
TGAATTAGGTTAAAAAAGGTCGGAAGACGGAAGCCAGAAGACGGAAGAAAGAGCCATTTTGAAATTAATACAACTAATAATTGTCAACATTTGAAGAAGGGTAATTGCCCAAAAACAACCTTTTTTTTAATAAATTTCAGGGTTTCTTCCGACTCCCGACTCCCGACTTCCGACCCTAATCTTCCGCACTAAATTAACTTTAGAGCCAAATTATTAAAACAAGATTCCAAATACCATGAAAAAAGTACTAATCATAAACGGGCATCCCGACAAGCAAAGTTTCTGTAACGAATTGGCCCTGAGCTATAAAAAAGGAGCCGATTCGGTCGGAGCCGAATGCCGCCTGGTAAACCTGACCGATTTGAAATTTAATCCCAGTTTAGCCAACGGATTCAGGAAACGAACCGAACTGGAACCCGATTTGCTGATGATGCAACAGGAAATCCTGAAAGCAGATCATATAGTCCTGGTTTATCCTAACTGGTGGGCCACATATCCTGCTCTGCTGAAGGGATTTATCGACAGAACCTTTCTCCCGGGATTTGCTTTCAGGTACCGGGAAAACAGTGTACTGGTTGATAAATTGCTGAGTGGGAAATCAGCAAGGCTTATTGTAACAATGGATTCGCCCAAATGGTATTATTCGATATTCGTGAAAAGTCCGGGTCATAATTCAATGAAAACAGGTATTTTAGGGTTCTGCGGAATAAAACCGGTTAAAATTACCGTGTTTAATCCGATTAAGAATTCGACAGAAAACAAGAGAAAAGAGTGGCTTCAACAGGCAGAACAGTTGGGGGAACATCTGAAGTAAATTTGAAGGCATCAAAACCAATCATCAACGATAGCTTGAAGCAATAAAGTTCTTTTAAAATTGTTTAAGAATATTAAACGCTGATAAGGAATCGTCACAAAAACTATAGTTTAGCTCACCTAATTATACTCAAAAATAAATGAAAACATCTTCTCCCGAAACAATCGATTGCGCCCCTGCGCTTCAACCGCCCCCAGGTCATTTGCGCGAAGTAATTATCAGGATTGTGGGAATAACTGTTATTTCAGCAGTTTCCGTGTTTCTCGATTTTGGCTTTGCGCAAGGAGGAGCGGGTTATATGAAAGCTTTCCTTTTATCCTTTATCCGGACTGCTTTGATTTGGAACGGGAGCATGCTAATAATTCAGTATGCCATTCGTCGTTTTTCCGTTTTTAAAGAAACAGCTAAACTTATTGCATTCCAGGTAATTGCGCTTTGTATTTTTGTCATGTTAGTCGAACTTGGGGAAATTTATTCGGCCGAACATTTCCTGAAAGTTTCGATTTCAAAATCAGATAAAACCGCGCTGATTATAGGCTCGTTACTTATTACCTTCATGATCAGTTCCATTTATGCTTCGGTAGCATTTTTTATACAGTGGAAAGAGAATCTGCTCCGGACACAGGCCCTGGAAAAAGCCAATCTCGAAGCGCGATACGATACTTTGCGCAACCAGGTAAATCCACATTTCCTGTTCAACAGCCTGAATACCTTGCTGATGCTGGTTAATGATAACCCTGTGGCATCGAGGTACGTGGAAAGCATTTCGGAAATAATGCGCTATATGCTGCAATCGCGCGATAAAGAAGCCGTGTTGCTGCGCGACGAACTGAATATTGCCCGCGATTACGTGTTTATTCAGCAAAGTCGTTTTGGCGACAAGCTCCAGGTTGAATTCGATGTCCCCGAAAAGTACTACCATTATGCTATGCCACCGTTGGCATTGCAAATGTTGCTCGAAAATGCGATAAAACACAATGTGGTTTCGAAGGATGATCCTCTGCGTGTAAGAGTTTATGCAATTGATAATCTGTTTGTTGTAATTGAAAATACGGTGAAAGCCAAAATTGACAAAGATCCTTCAACGGGTGTCGGCCTCAATAATATCCGTAACCGGTATATTCATCTTGCAGGGAAAGATATTATTGTTAAAAATGAAAACAGTAAATTTGTGGTGATGTTGCCGTTGTTTGAGAAGTCGATATAAATTTGGTTTCAGGGTTTCATGTTTCAGTTTCTAGCCGTCAGAATGCAGAATTCAGAATTAAGAATGCAGAATCCAGAATATAGAGTCCTGTCTCCTGTTTCCAGAATCCAGAATCCAGAATCCAGAATCCAGAATATAGAATCCTGTTTCCAGAATCCAGAATCCAGTCTCCAGTCTCCAGTTTCCAGCCTCCAGTTTCCAGTTTCCAGTTTCCAAATTAAACCATCCCAATATGAAGATACTGATTGTTGAAGATGAAGAACTAGCTGCTGAACGTCTTGCGCAGCTGGTAAAAGAAATTGAGCCCGGCGCCGAGATTCACGGCCCGATTGATACAGTTACAGCAACCATTGCCCATTTGAAATCAAATCCGGTTTACGACCTGATTTTGCTGGATATTCAACTGGCCGACGGGAAGAGTTTTTCCATTTTTGAAGAAATAAAAATTGAAACTCCCGTTATTTTTACAACGGCTTACGACGAGTACGCTTTGCAGGCATTCGAGATTAATAGCATTGACTACCTATTGAAACCTGTGAGTAGGGAAAAACTGAAAACTTCGCTGGATAAGTTGTGGAAACTGAAGCAATATTTCGGAACTGGAAACCCTAACAATCAACTATATGAAATGCTCAGGAGTTTGAAAGTGCCTGAGAAATCAACCTACAAAGAGCGTTTTCTGATCAGCAAAGGCGATGCGATGATTCCTGTGAGAGTTTCGGAAACAGCCTGTTTTTACGCGGAGGACAAGGAAGTTTTTCTGCTCACCCACGACAACAAACGATATATAATTCCACATTCGATTGAAGAATTATCCACGAAACTGGATCCAAAACTCTTTTTCAGGGTAAACCGGCAATTTATAATCTCTTCTGATTCCATCCGCAAAGTGCATAACTATTTCAATTTCAAACTCAAGGTTGAAATCAATGTCGAGCTAAAACTGGAAATAATTGTCAGCCGGTCCAAGACCGCAGCTTTCAAGGCCTGGATGAACAGTGAACCGGAATAAGCATTTTCTCAGTGTTCCTCAGTGCTCTCAGTGCCTCTGTGGTGTTGTTTTTTAGCATAAAGCTACAAGATTAGGGGTAATTTTTTACGTGTAGCTTCCGACTCCAAACTTCTAACTTCCGACAATATTTTTTTCACTAAATTACCAGTAGAGCCAAAGATATAGAGCTATTGCAATTTAAAATTAACAGGCATATTAAAGAGAGTTCTTACCGTTTTTCCATTCTGACGGCCTGGTTTCCAGGGAGGCATAAGTTTTACAACGCGTAATGCTTCTTCGTCGCAGCCTCCGCCGATACCACGAATGATTTTTGCATCTTCCATTTTCCCGGAGGCGTTAATAATAAAACTGATATAAACAATGCCTTGTATGCCCAATTCCCTTGCCTGCTGAGGGTATCGGATATTTTCGGCAAGAAATTTGTTTCGCTCAGTATCACCACCCGGGAACGAAGGCATTTCTTCAACAATTGTAAATACTGCCATGGACTCTTCATCGGCTTTCTCTGTTTCTGCTGCTTTTAGTTCCTGTTCCAATGCTTCCGGAACTGAATTGCTTGCCGGTGTCACTGCGAGTTCATCCTGATTGAGTATCTCGGAATCTTCAACAATTCCACTCGTTTTTCTTAATGCTCCTGTCACTCCCTTCATTGAATGAACAGCCTTATATTCAGGTAATGTTACAGTAATAGAGTCAGAACTTGCCAGGCTTTCGAGCATTGCTAATTCAGCAGTGCGTTGTTTTGCCAATTTTTGACTATCATACTGGTTTTGTATCCATACTACAAAAAAGCTGCCGATTAAAAGTATAACTGAAGCCGCTGCTGCAATCCAAACAAACGGCTTGTAGGAAATCCTTTTACTGTCTTCGGCTTCGTAGGTGACATGCTTGTGAAGTCGTTGTTGAATTCTTTCGTTGATCCTGACGGTTCTTTCATTAAATAAATTTGTATCCGAACCAGCCAATTTCGTCCTGCGTGAAGGTACGTGTGTTTTTGTATCCGAAAGTTCAGGTTTTTTAGAATTAAAAACCGGGGTTGGATAAACAGTGCTGGCCGGATCAGGTTTGTTTTCCTCCAGCCATAAGCGAAGACCTTCTGCCGCGTCAGTACACAATGGACACTCCGAAATATGTTTCTGTGCATTTGCCAAGTCCAACTCAAGCAATGAACCTGTTACAATAAGCATCAGAGCTTCGCTTGTAAGGCACCCGGAGGGCGTGAAAAGAGCCGGTGATTTTTTACGCTTCTCACTCATAGCGATCCATCCTTTCCATCATTAGTTTCAGATTGCGTTTGCCGTTTTGGATATGGCTTTTTACTTCGTTGTAAGCGTATCCTGTGATTTGTTCCACTTCGTGGTACGTTTTATCGTTCAGGTAAAATAACTCAATGCACTGTTTTTGTTCGGAACTAAGTGTGTTAATTGCCGTTTCAAGATAGCGGATACGATGCTCTCCATCACCTGAAAGATGATCGGGTTCAACCGATTCCATAATATCAGAATCCAGTTTTTTGAGGTTTTCTTCTTTTACCCGTTCGGTCAACTTCCTATGCCTGTGAAGCATCAGGCATTCGTTTTTTGTGATAGTATAAATCCAGCTCTTAAAGTTATTGATTTCAGTCTTTTTCAGCAACTCAAAAAGCTTCTCGAAAACCAGCATTACCGTGTCTTCGGCATCTGCATCGTTGCCCAGGTATTTATAAGAAACTGAAAACAGGAGGTGCGTATATCGTTCGTACAAAATTCCGATAATTTCCAAGTCATGCGTTCGAGCATAGCGGTTTACAAGCTGCTCATCCGATAATGACAGCAGTTCCTTTTTTTTGTCTTTACGGAAAAATCGTAACGTCACGATTTGAGGGAATTTGCACAAAGATAGAAGTTTGATATCTATATACAAGGCAGCCTGACGAAGTGTGGCCGGGTGAAAAATAAAATATCTGAGCCTCTTCCGAAAAATTCAAGATGCTGACATTTATCGCTTTTTGCCTCCTTATTCCAAAGAAAAGTATTATATGTCAGCATCTTGCAAAATTAACATGGAGTGCTTTATTGCTTATTTGGCTTTGCGCAGTGGACTCCATTACTGCTTGTGTTAAACTATTTTATGGAATTTCCTGACTTTATGCATCTAATATTAAAGTAACACAAAAGTCTTACTGAATTGAAGTTATGAAGGTAGGAAATTAAAACGCAGAGGTTTTGAAACATGTATCTCTAGCATCGGTGACTAAGTTTTTATCAAAAGTATTGTTTAACCCTAAAACTCCCCAAATCATGAAAAAGCAAGAAACCGGTACCCCTCAAATGGACGAGGTGGTCTTTGAGAAAAGGAACAAGTTATATGGAGCTTACATTTTACGTAAGATGTATAACAAGCAATTAGTACGTGCGTTATTTGTTTCAACTGCAATTTTGGTTGCAGGGCTGGCGTATCCGCTGGCTGCAAGTTTTCGGGATCAAAATCATGGAAGACTTTTAGTAAGCGATGGTGAAATAACATACATGGGAGAAGTATTGCCTCCAATTGATGAACCACCGGTTATTCCTCCACCTCTGCCACCCTCACCGGAGATTCAGAATCAAGTACGTTTTGTACCGCCTGTTGTTGTTGACGATATTGTTACTGATGATGGTTTCCTGCCTATGGATGACATAAACAAAACGCAGACCAATCCTGTTGATATAAATCCTGAAACTTCGGTTGAAAAACAGCCCGTAATAGTTGAAGAGCCGGAAGCTAAAAAAGAACTATTTATTATAGCCGAAGAAATGCCCTTATTCCCGGGTGGTGATAACGAACGAATGAAATTCCTTGCGCAAAACATTCAATATCCTCAGCAAGCTTCAGAACTGGGTATTCAGGGTACGGTTTATATTCAGTTTGTTGTCGATTCAAAAGGGAATATTACAGATGTGAAAATTATGCGAGGTATTGGCGGCGGTTGCGATGAAGAAGCACAGCGAGTGGTAAAAAGTATGCCGAAATGGCATCCAGGAAAGCAAAATGGCAAAACAGTAAGAGTGCTTTATACCATGCCGGTGACATTTAAAATTATAAGTTAGCTGTACGTTTGCAATCCAGGGATAGTTAAACTACCAAACCAGGCAGTATTGTAAAATACTGCCTGGTTTGTTTATTAAAAAAATGACCGGCAGAAAACCTTCATTTCTGAAGGTACTCTGCCGGTCAAAGACTTATTGCGAAAAATTACTGCTGATTGCCAGGCTCTTGTAGCGAATCAGATTCGGCTACTATCGGCCTTTGCAGTTTTAAGCCAGAAGTTGTCATAGTATATTTCCCTTCCTCCCGCTCATTGTCAATAAAATCGTTGCCATTTATTCTCCACAGTAGGTGCCTGTCGATGACAACCTCGGAGTTGACGGGAATACCTACAATAATATCCAGTTTTTGATAGCGCATTCCATCGCCGGAAGGGAACATAAAATAAGGATTCAGTGTCAGGAGTGTATCCTGCAAAGTGCATCTGTATGAAATTTGTTTGGAATATCCTTCCGCCTGCGATTCCTGCCATGCCGATGCCGACTGAATACGGGTGATAAAAATACTGTCAGCGGGAACAGGGCGGATACTCAGTCCAATTTCACCAAGAGCATAGCTTTTATTTCCGGGAATTGTATCACCCGCAAGAGGCATAAAATACTGGTGGTAATCGTTTGGTCCTGAGGCAATATGAACATATTTAGCCTTCATTACAAGACTCTGCCTGTAGGTTATTGAAGCCATTTTTTCGGAAGATTTTGAAAATTGGAAAATAGCTCCCACACCTGTAAGAATTCCTGCAACAAGCAACAGAACAAAAACAATAACAACCTGCCAGCGGAGTGGGGGCCATTTCAGCAGTAAACGCAGACCGGTGTAAATCAGCAATCCGGTGATGGAAACAAGGAACAGCAGTATGGCTATGTAGGCGAGCCACCTTACATCCGGCCCTGGAACAAGCCACTGAAGGCCGTTAACCAATGTGGTTGTGTCAAGCTGGTATCCGCCCATATCAATCTGTTCCCTGACAAGAGAGGCTGCGCTGATACCAATAAACATGGCTATTACTCCCAGTAACATTACAAGTCCTGCCAGGCGGCCCAGTAATCGAAAAAGAAAAGTAAAAACACGGGCTACTACTTCGGTTACAAACCGGATAAAAGTTCCGGCTGTTTGCAGAATGCTGTTACCTGTTTTTTTTATTCCTGTACCTGCCGATGCAAGTTCATTCCTTAATGTATTGATATTAATACTTTGACGTTGCATTTCAAGCTTTTCGGAGGTGGTTTGGGCAACAGGAAGTATCAGCCATAATACAACGTAAACGATGATACCCACGGCATAAAATAAAGTAAACGCAGCAAAAAATAACCTTACCCATACCGGGTCGATTCCAAACCAGGCTGCTATACCAGCTGCAACACCTCCAATCTGCCTGTTGTCGGGATCGCGGTAAAGTTTTCCACGGGTTTTTATTCCCGGGGCGTTTTTAGGCTTTTCAGTATCGGAATCCGAAAGTTGATCGGGTTCGCCCATGCTGGCAATTACTTCTTCGATGTGTTTCAGCGTTATAATGGGTTGCCCGTTTTCTATACGCTGATCGAGGAGTTCGGCTATACGCATTTCGATATCAGCAATTATTTCCTGGCAGCCCTGGTCGGATGCAAAAAAGTTCCGTAAGCGTGCAAGGTAATTATTGAGGCATTCGTAGGCATCGTCGTCGATGTTAAAAATACGGCCACCTATATTTACTGAGAAGTTCTTTTTCATTGGTAAATGGTATTTGATGTTTCTGTTGATTCTGTTTGGTTGTTATCGGCAACTAACGCACTAACGGCGTTTACGAGTTCGTCCCAGCCCGATCGGAGTTCTGAAAGAAACGCCCTGCCTTCAGGTGTTATCGAATAATATTTCCGTGGTGGACCCGAATTGGATTCTTCCCAGCGATAGCTGAGGAAGCCTTCGTTTTTTAACCGTGTAAGGATAGGGTATAGGGTTCCTTCGACCACGATGAGGTGCGCTTGTTTTAGCCGCTCGAGTATATCGGAGGCATAGGCTTCGCGGCTGCTTATGGCCGCAACCACACACATCTCGAGCACGCCTTTCCGCATCTGTGCAATTGTTGAATCTGCTTTTTCCATTTGGTGAGTATTTGAATCACGCTGCAAACATAATACATTAAACAGTACTATGCAATACATAGTACTAAAGAATGCAATATCAATTTTTATAAAATAGAATAACAGCTTGATAAAGAGTGGGATAGATTCGAAAAATATTTTTGTTTTTATTTTGATGAATATTTGTTCCAACAATGAGAATTGAGAGGAATTTTGACTCAACAGGAACAAAAAAGGCTGTCCTTTTTAGGACAGCCCTTCTGTAAAATATCAGATAAAGGGTTTTAGTTTTTTACGAATCGCTTCGAGGATGTATTCCCGTTTTCGTCCTGAATAACCAGAAAATACAATCCAGGAGTTAAACCTGAAACCGGAATTGTCAGCAATTTACCATTTGCAGGAACGGTGATGTTTTGCAGAACAATAGTTTTCCCGGTGGCATCCAGAATTTGCATTTTAACATTGCCTGCCGATTTTATATTTACTGAAATTTCGCTGACAGCAGGGTTGGGATAAATATTTTCGATCTGGCTTGTTGGCTCTGCTTTGCTTATACCGGTTATAGAGTTACCATTTATAGTCATCACAACACTTGCAGTTGGATTTGAAGCATTCAGGTTAACCTGGGTAGGTACTGTTGTAGATCCTGTTACCATCGGACTTACCAGGTAATCGCCGAAAGGCAATGAGGCAAAACTAAAATTTCCTTGTGCATCGGTGTAGGTCATACGAACAGGAGTGTTTGACAAATCAAGTAATAAAACTTCCTGCCCTCCAGTCATCATGGCTTTTCCGCCGCCTAAAAGCTGGCCACCTATATAACCTCCGCCGCTACCGATGGAATCGAAGCTTTGCAGGTTGATATTGTATGGGTTTTGAGGAACGCCAAGTACAATTTCAGTGGCCTGGTCCCAGAAAATAACATCACCGTAAAATGTTGGCAGATATTGACTGGCATTCATAGAATCCGATGCGGGAATGGCAAGGATGATGTATGTTCCTGCGCTTACATTCATGAAGTTATACCAACCGTTTGGATTTGTATAGGTACTTTGAGTCGGGTAGAAATAACCTGCGGGATTGATGCCGAAAAGTGTGACCTGTGCATTATAAACAATGTTATTTGTGGCAATGACATAGCCGTTTATATTCAAAGTGCCCGTTGAATCAATAGGAACCGTCACAGGAGCCGAAAACACAGAAGTACATACGCTGTTAGAGGAAATAAGCTGCACCATATAAGTGCCTGGGTTGCCGTAGGTATGTGTTGTACTTTGTCCTGAACCTGTGGTTCCGTCACCGAATTCCCAGGTGAACTGCATAGGAAGTGCATTTGATGCGATAGCCTGGAAGGCAATAGTCATAGGGTTATTTGCTGGAGTTGCAATAAAAACAGCGGAACACCCGGTATTGGTCGAATCCGAAAGCATCAGCATGAAAACGGATGTGGACATGCAACTATCGGGTGTAACAGTTGACAGTGTCACATTGTAATATCCCTGTTGTGCGTATGTGTGTGTCACATTCTGACCTGAAGCAGTATTTCCATCACCCAGATCCCAGAAATAGGAAGCTGTCTGGCCATTCAGCAAACTCCCCTGCAAGGTTGCTGTAAGTCCTAGAATATTACCAATATTTATTATATTTTGACAATCAGACGGAGGGTTGATTGAATCCATCAAAACAAGAGGGAAAGTTGATTCGTCGAAACAACCATTGGCTGTGACAGTCTGCAGAGTCACATTATACAATCCTTGCTGTGCATAGGTATGCGTCACATATTGGCCTGTTCCTGAATGGTTATCGCCAAAATCCCAGGTATAAGATGCTGCCTGCGTATTAGCTAACATCCCCACAAATCCCACTGTAAGGGATTGAATACCTGTAACACCAATAGCATTTTGGCAGGGTGAAGGCGGAACAATACTGTCGTTGCAGATGCTGAAATTGGCTGTAAACCCGGTTGCACTGCCGGAAAAAGTAAATACCTGTTGCACCCATGTTCCCATGCAGTCGGGTGTGCCAACGGTAAAAAATGAAACCGTTCCCGGAACAAACTGGAGAATGAAAGTGAGTGAATACGCTCCCGACGGATCTGTGAGAGTAGTGTCGGAATAAGGCATATTATAATTCAGACTGTCGGGAAAAACTGAGGCTGCAACCAGGTGGCTGGCAATGGGAAGATTGGTCTGCTGATCGGTGACATGCCCTGTAACATGAACAGTCAGACTTTGGGCGAAAACGGAACCTGCCCCGAACATTAAAACTAAAGCAAAGAGTAATCTTATTGTTTTCATACTATGTTAAATTAATTGTGATGATGTTTTTCCTTTAAGACACACTGCATCCAAAAAGGTTGCATCCACGAATGCAAAGTTAGTGAAATTTATAAATTATTCCACCAGTAATATTAATCCCATAAGGTTTTGATACTAAGCTGTTTTTGGGGTCATAGAGGCTGTTTATAAAATATATGGCAGTAGGAGCGAGGTTCACGGAAAAATAGTCGGAAACAACCCATCGTAATTGCATTGCCATATGCAACTGCCAGCTAATATCAAGTCGTGTATAGTTCTTATTGCTGCTGCTGATCAATATTCCGTTTCCTACTTCTCCGGATTTATTTTCATTTTCCTCCTTCGAAATCATGAAACCAACCATAGGTCCGGCTTTTATACCAAGC
>CAIXAQ010000010.1 GCA_903917425.1 uncultured Bacteroidales bacterium | reverse complement strand
TGTAAGAACAACAATTCCTGCTAATCCATATTTTCGTATCATTTTAATAATTAACCTGTTACGCTTTGTAAACTTCCTTGCCGGAATAATTTTTGGTACTGATATTTTCAGAATCCCATAAAGTTTTATTCTCAACAAATGAAAATAATAGGAAAAATATTTTGAATATAAAAGGATGATCCAACGGCTAAAGAAAAAGAAAATAACAACACCGACAATTCCTCCTGCTGTTGTTGAAAGCCATGTTTGAACAAAGTTTAACCCCATCCCAAACGACAATGCAGGTGCTATCAGGAATTTGATAGTGCTGACAGCGAACACGATAAGTATTTTAAGAAAGGATGACAAAGTTTTTCGAATTTAATATATAACGAATTAACAGGAAATATGTTGTAATAGATAGTACAAAAAATGGAAATTATTAGATCAACCTATTGCCGTATTTTCATATTTTGATAGTAACTTTGGCACAAAACAGATTTAAAATATTTTATGCGACTTTTAAATTAATCCACGCTCTGCCAGGAGAATTTATCAGTATCAGGAAATAAAAACAGAATAGAATATGAATAAATTCGAAGCTCAACACCAAATAGATCAACTTATTAAAGATATAAATGAACACAATTACCGTTACTATGTGTTGGCCAACCCTATTATTTCGGATTATGATTTCGATATGCTTCTTGAGAAACTTCAATCTTTGGAGAAGGAACATCCTGATTTAGTACAACCCGATTCTCCGACACAAAGGGTAGGCGGAACTATAACATCCGAATTTGCTTCGGCCCGGCACACCTATCCAATGCTTTCACTTTCAAATACTTATTCAGAAAGTGAAATTCGTGATTTTGATGAAAGGGTTCGTAAACTCATCGATGGAAATATTGAATATATCTGCGAGTTGAAGTTTGATGGGCTTTCTATCAGTTTAACGTATGAAAAAGGATTGTTGGTCAGGGCTTTAACGCGCGGTGATGGTGAAAAAGGAGACGATGTTACTATAAATATTAAAACGATACGAAGCATTCCTTTACGCTTAATCGGTCACGATTTCCCTGAATTGTTCGAAGTGAGAGGCGAAATAATATTGCCAAGGCCTGGGTTCAATAAGATGAACCTCGAACGCATTGAAATTGGCGAAAACCCATTTGCAAACCCCCGCAACGCTGCAGCAGGAAGTTTAAAATTACAGGATTCGGCCGAGGTTGCCCGCCGCCCATTGGATGGATTCATCTATAGTGCTTTAGGTGAATCGCTCTTATTTTCTACTCATCAGCAAGGCTTGCAAAAGTTGGCGGGCTGGGGATTTAAAATATCTGACAAAACTGCCTTGTGCAAATCAATTGACGAAGTAGTTGCTTTTATCGACAAGATGGGTCGGGAACGGGACAAACTCCCTTTTGATATTGATGGTATAGTCATTAAAGTAAATTCACTTGAGCAACAGCAGGCATTAGGCTTTACTGCAAAATCGCCCCGTTGGGCCATCGCTTACAAGTACAAAGCCGAACAGGTTACAACACAATTATTGTCAATTGATTACCAGGTGGGACGAACCGGGGTAGTTACTCCGGTGGCCAACCTTAAACCTGTTCAACTTGCCGGAACAACAGTTAAAAGAGCCAGCCTGCACAATGCTGATATAATGGATAAACTCGATATACGCGTTGGAGACCAGGTTTTTGTTGAAAAGGGAGGAGAAATAATTCCAAAAATAATCGGCGTTGACTATAGTAAAAGAGACTTATTCGCCGAGCCGGTAATTTTTATTAAAAATTGCCCTGAATGTGGGACCATTTTGGATCGTCAGGAAGGTGAAGCCGGAAATTTTTGTCCGAATGAGGCAAATTGTCCGCCCCAGATAAAAGGAAAATTGGAACATTTTATTCATCGTAAGGCCATGAATATTGATAGTCTTGGTGAAGGTAAGATAGAGATACTATATGATAATCAATTAGTTAAAGATATATCAGATTTGTATGCTCTGACGTATGATTCCGTTTTAAATTTAGAAAAAGTAATGAAAGGAACTGATGGGTCAAAAGATAAAAAACTCAGTTTTAAAGAAAAAACTGCTGAAAATA
>CAIXAQ010000009.1 GCA_903917425.1 uncultured Bacteroidales bacterium | reverse complement strand
CCTTTTTCAATTCAATACGGCCATGCCAATCCGTAAATTCGTACTTCGCATTGCTGTATTTCACACCCGATCCCATTGTATCTTGTTTCATGTCAATGGTTTCTCCATTAAAAGTAAAAGTTGCTTCCCCTTTGGTATTGTAAAAGACCATATCCAATCTTAAACCTGCTTTATCAATTGCTGAAGCTGTTACAATTTCGCCTTCAGCATTCCGTGTGCCAGCGTTTTGCGGTGAGGCTTCAGTTCGGGCAGTTTTGTTTTCAGTTTCTATTATTTTCCTTTTCTGGCACGAAATGAATACAGTACCGGTTAAAATAATACAGACCAGTAAAAGCATTTTTGCTTTTGCCAAACAATTAAGGTTAAAGGTGCCCCCAATTTTTGCTTTCATTTTCTTGATATTCATAATTTGAAATTCTATTGTTGCTTTAGACGACGGGATGTTAAAAAATTATTAGTCTAAAATATTTATCCCATCAGATAAAAAACTGCCGGTATCATCACAATGCTCAGAACAATATGAGCCATAACCAAAGCCGATGCCGTTTCGGGGGCGCAATCGTGGCGGCTTGCAAACACAGGGCCGAGCACAGCCGAAGGCATGGAACTTATCAAAACTAAAACCTGAGTCTGTAAAACGGTTAAACCATATAAGGTTGCCTGAGTGTGGGCAATGAAAGGCTGAAACCACATTTGTATTAAAGCAGAAATAACAAATAACGGAATAATGCCTTTTAAGGGAATAAGTTTCAGATTAAGCGAAAGAATGAGGCATGCCAGTATCGACAAAGCACCGTTTATCATTTTAAACGCCTCGAAAAAAGGTGCAACAAAATTATTCTGCCGGTCGAAAGGCATAAAAGAAACTACAATTCCTAAAACTATTGCGATGAAAATTGGCGATCGCAAATAAGAGTACAATGTTTGTTTGGTGTTAAAACTCTTCGATTGATTCCCGAAATAAATAGCAATAGCAGGTCCAACCAAAAACATTGGCAACCCAACCCCTAATTCACTTAAAAGTACTGCATCGGCAATAGCTTCCGGATTGTTGGGGAACGAAAATGCAATAAACGGATACCCCAGCAGTGCCGACGAACCAAAGGAAGAGGTAAGCATCAAGGCACCGATTTTTGGCTTCGTTAGCCTCAGAATCCGCCCGGCAATATATGCCAGCAGCATGGATAAAACCCCAGCCACGAAAACCGCAAAAACAAGCAAAAACTGGCCACTTTTTATTGGAGTGGCTGATAATTGAAGGAAAATTACAGCGGGAAGCACCACCTGTGTGAGCAGTTTGGTGAAAACCATGTTGTCCTCGGTTTTTATGATCGAGAGTTTTCGCAGCAGAAGGCAGATCAATACTACGATTGTAAATGCAAAAACGGTTTCAAAAACTTGTAGATTCATTGGAATTTAATTTTACAAGGTTATTTCCCGGAGGGAACTCCACTTTTAGAAATTATCATTTTAATCCTTTCAAAACGCCGTATTTTTCGCCCATAAGTATATGTTGATAGGATTGTCCGATATTTCCATTTTTTGATGCCGTCAATACAAATCCGGCTCTCTGTTGAAATATCATCACAATATCAGAACCTCCAAACAGGAAACATCCTAACATATCCCCTTTATTTACCCTGGTGCCCGGCTGAATATTTCCTTCAAATTTTACCGAGCATATCTGGGACATGCCTATTGGAAGCAATGCTACCAAACCGAAATCTGCGGTTTCAATTATAACACACCCTCTTGTTTCGATGGATTGCCAGCCTGGCACTGTTGGATCAAACATATATCTTTGAATTGCAGCGTCCCAGGTAATAATCCCACCCACTGCGTCCTGCTCAGCAATGTTCCTGACTTCCTTGATTACTCCACCCACCGGAAAATGGAAACGATGATAGTCCTGTACATCGAGAAAAGTGTGTGTCATCACCCCATTGGCGAATTCATTTTTGTATTGGCTGTCCTCTCCAATTAATTTTACAATTGATGTTAATGATCCGGATTTAATCGCTACCCCTTTTTTCAGAACCATATTTGAATTGGCATCTATGGTCCATACGCCCTGAGGTATTGCATCTGCCGGCGATACAACAATAGTGCTGTCATTGAGGGAATGTATCGGGCGTTTGTCTGGTGACGAAAGATACCTGGAAAAGAACCGATTAAACGTATTCCAGTTTGAGGGTTCTTCGTACCAACCTGCCGATAACCCAAATTTATTGTCTGTCAGGGCCAACTGGTAATATTCGTTTTTCCACGAAGCTGGTGTATCCAGATACAAGCCCCATGCTTTATTGAAACTTACCAGCCAGTCGCTATAAGGTTGTACATATTGAAGAGAATTATTATAATATCCCAGGCCTTCCAACTCTGTAAGCGGTTGGTCGTTAATGAAATAGAAATAGTTCAAGCTCTGATCAATTTTATCATACAACGATGTGTATGGCGTAGTTGGAAGAATGCTCCATGGCATGCAGGTTTCGGCCCATGTAACAAATTCGTAATATTCATCCAGTGTCTGGGCCGGATTTGTATCTTTATCCGGATTCACCACTTTTGCCTGAGCAATAGATTTGATTAACAGCGATTTAATGTTCGGATTATTTTCAACAATACTAATCAACTCCAAAGTTTTGGCTCCATAATTTGGATTTATTTTGGGATCGTCGTGTTTACACGATAGCTGAACCAATGTAACGGCACAGAAACTTAAAGCGACTAAAAGGTTTCTCTTTTTCATAAACATTTGTTACTAATTGATTTATAAATGCGTTTGAACTGAAATTTGACTACCAACTAATTCCCTAATCCTGCGTTCAAATTCTTTTTTAGAAGAGGTTTTTAAATTACCATTCTGTTTTACAGCAGCTTATT
>CAIXAQ010000008.1 GCA_903917425.1 uncultured Bacteroidales bacterium | reverse complement strand
CAACATGAATATACATTGTCAAGACAGCATAGTCTGATTTTACATGCAATTTATCCAACTGCACATTCTGTATAATTTCCTTTACGACTTTTGTATTAATTCGAAACCTATTCATTTTAATTATTTTGCACATTCATATTCGGTGAACCCGCCAAAAAACTAAGCTAATGTTGAAGCATGACTCTATTCCTTTACAATCTTTTTTACAACAACTATCTCGTCAGATACGAGTTTCACAAAATAAATTCCGCTTGTCAGGTTACTGATGTCTATCTGAATCTTGCAGTTGTTTAATTGCTGCCTGATTAATTCTTGCCCGCTAATATTTGAAATTGTCAATGTGTTTTCATTTTTCAGTTGTGCTGTTTCTATTGTCAACTGCCCGGATACAGGGTTAGGATAAATTTTAAAATATTCTTTACTAGTTTTCACTTCGCAAAATCCACCATTTGTTGTCTTAAAAATCATCCCATAATCACCAACGGCATAGCCTGTGTTATCATCTGCAAAAAATACATTATTTAAATAATATAAATTCCCTAATGGTTGTTCTGTCCAATCTTCACCACCATTCACAGTTTTTATTATATTTCTCCCATTCCCCACAATATAGCCGGTATCAGCATCAATAAAAAATACTGAGTTAAATTGGCCAATATAATTTGCTGAAAGCAGAATGCTTTTTTTTAATATCCAGCTTATTCCACCATCGGTCGTTTTGTAAATATCACCATAATACCTCTGCTCTTGTGAAACCCATTTATTGCCTACAGCATAACCAGTATTGTCATTTACAAAATGAACTGAAAACATATAAAAGCAATCAAATGCTTGAATATTCCAGCTGTTTCCTGCATCAGTCGTTTTTAAAATTATTCCGCTATCTGCTACTGCGAAGCCGGTATTTGTGCCTGTGAAGTAAATAGAATGAACAAAATTATTTGTTAAGCCTGATGATAATGGCATCCAATTTGCGCCTCCGTTTGTAGTCTTAATAATTAACGTTTTATAATAAGTGCCTCCATCATTAATTCCACCAACGGCGTAACCCGTTCTTGGATTAGTAAAAAATACCGTCTGTAAAGCGTATGTAGAATCGATTGTTTGAGATGTCCAATCTGTCCCGCCATTTGTGGTTTTTAGAAATATTCCATCATCACCGGCAGCGAAGCCAATATTTGCGTCTAAAAAAAAGACTGAAAATAAAATATGATCTAATCCACCAATTTGAACTGTCCAGTTTGTTCCGCCATCATTGGTTTTTAAAATAATTCCATCACAATGCCCTACGCTACCAACAAAATAACAAGAGTCACCTACAGCATAACCAGTATTGGCATCCGTAAAATAAACTGATTTCAAATGAATATCCTCATCGATTGTTTGCTTAATCCATTGGGCATTAGCTATATCTATGAAAAATAATCCAATCAATAAAATGTAAAACCTTCTCATTGTAATTCAATTTAAGATTATTTTTTGTAGAATGTGATTTATAGACTTGCTGCCCAAGGCTGCGAAAAGTGATGAGTTGCGTGTCAATTAGTTAAACACGAATGAAAGTAAGGAAGACAAAATTACAATCATGTTTCCAAATATGCTATCTGTATTTCTTATAAAGTACTTTTTATTATCCCTATCATAATCTCCTGGCTACAATAAAGACAGAGGTCATTCCAAAAAAAATATTTTCAGACTCAATTAATTAGAAATTATAATTATCGATCAACTCTTTCACATCGTTGATACTAAACATGTTTAAATGTAAGGGCAAAGCCCCAGGTATTTTACTAAAATGTAATGCTTGAGCCCGCTCCGGGAACTCCAAAATGAAGAAATACCACTAAGGCACCATGACACAAAGATTCACAAAGAATTGTTAATCAATATTATAAACTTAATGCACCTTAGCGACTTAGTGGCTTTGTGGCAAAAAAGCCCTTTCTGAGTGTGCTAAATCTTCAAATTTTCAGATTCCACATTTTCCAGATTATCAGATTATCCCATCAACTAATCACCCCTTCAACCAATCAACTTATCAACCCATTACGACATTATCACATTTTCAAATTCCCCCAT
>CAIXAQ010000007.1 GCA_903917425.1 uncultured Bacteroidales bacterium | reverse complement strand
TGGCTGGCACAGAAAAAACTGATCTTCAAGGGTGCTTCCTATTCCTGATTATACGCATAATAGTTTCCCGTGATAATCTGTGATTAGTACAAACTGAAATATAATGCAAGGTATTCATTCACCGAATGCCGGAAATGCAGAAAGGCAGCCAGTGGCTGCCTTTCTGCATTTTAATAAATTGTTTTTTAAGCCGTTACAATTTCGAACGTATCGTTGGCGATAACCAGTTCTTCGTTGGTAGGAACAACCATAACCGTAACTTTTGAATCGGATGTACTTATAATCGCCTCTTTTCCACGCAATTTGGTGTTTTTCGTCACATCAAATTCAATTCCCATAAATTCAAGACCTTTACAAATCTCTTCACGCGTTTCGCATGCGTTTTCGCCGACTCCGCCCGTAAAGATTACAACATCAACACCACCCATGGCGGCAGCATACGATCCCAGGTATTTTTTAATACGGTAATGATAAATATCAAGAGAAATCTGCGCCCTGTGATTGCCTTCGCCGGCAGCAGTCTCAATATCGCGCATATCGCTCGAAACACCTGATAATCCAAGCATACCACTATGCTTATTGATCAGTGTACTGGTATAAGGAATGCTGATTTCTTCCTTATCAGCAATAAATAAAAGCGCACCGGCATCAATATCCCCGCTTCGGGTTCCCATTACAAGTCCTTCAACCGGTGTCATTCCCATCGAAGTATCGAATGATTTCCCGTTTTGTATCGCACACATCGAAGCTCCGTTCCCAAGGTGGCAACTGATAATTTTAATGTCTTCGATTTTTTTACCCAAAATTTCGGCAGCCCGCTGCGAAACAAAGCGATGGCTCGATCCATGGAAACCATAGCGACGGACTTTATACTTTTCATACAAGGAATATGGAATGCCATACAGGTATGCCTGTTCCGTCATAGTTTGATGGTAAGCTGTATCGAATACACCTACCTGGGGAACTTCGGGCAAAAGTTTTGTGATAGCATAAATACCTTCGAGGTTCGGCGGATTGTGCAAGGGAGCCAGGTCAATACATTCAACAAGGGCTTCAATCACTTCTTTTGTTATTGCAACGCTGGCATTGTATTTTTCGCCGGCATGAACTACACGGTGACCAACGGCTCCAATTTCGTTCAGATCTTTCACACAACCATATTCCTTATGTGTAAGGATACCAAGTACAAACTCGATACCTGCCTGGTGATCAAGAATTTCACCTTCAAGTTTAAGTGTATCTCCATTGGCCATTGTATGTTTAATGGATGCGCCTTTGAGCCCGATTTTATCGACCAGGCCTTTTGCAACTACTTCGGCCGAAGGCATTTCGAAGAGTTGGTATTTTATTGATGAACTTCCGCAGTTCAGAACTATAATCTTCATTTGATACTCGTTTTAACAGAATTGAATTATTACCTGTATTCAGGACATGTGATGGTACTTTCGATGATTTTGCCATTTGCATCATATTTGTAGAAACCCTGTCCGGAAGCTTTTCCCAGGTAATTGGCACGAACGAGGCGTTTCAATACAGGCGATGTTTTGTACCCATGTTCGCCAAACTCATTGTACAGGTTATCCATCCATTTCTGTAATTTATCCAACCCGACTTTATCTGCACGTTCGAAAGGTCCAAACTGGTGACCGAGACTGGTACGCATTATTTCATCAATATCCTGGGCCGAAGAAATCCCTTCCATCAGCATTTCGCAAGCCTGGTTTATTATGACACATAACATACGGGTAGTAATGTTGCCGGGCGATTCCATCAGCGTAATCGGCTTCTTTTCGAGCATTCGCACAAAGCGGGTAACCAGTTCAAATGCTTCGTCGGATGTACGCGAACTCCGCACAACTTCAAGCACCTTAACATCATCAGTTGGCGACATAAAGTGAAGCCCAACGGCGCGATCAGGATATTCGAGTCCGGATGCGAGGTCAGAAACCATAAGAGTAGCCGTATTCGAAGCCAGAATAGCATTACGGCGAACAAATTTTTCGGCCTTCTGAAGTA
>CAIXAQ010000006.1 GCA_903917425.1 uncultured Bacteroidales bacterium | reverse complement strand
CTCGATTAAGTCTCTTGTGACTTTAAAGTTAGCGTAATACTCTTGTACTTCATATCTGAGTAACTTGATGCGATGTAATGCTCGCTCTAATCGGCGATTGGTTCTCACAATACCGACATAGTTCCACATCAGGGAACGTAACTCATCCCAGTTATGGGCAATCACTACTTGCTCATCAGCATCTTCTACCTGACTTTCATCCCATAGGGGAAGTTTTGGCAGGGTCGGCGTTTTCAGTTGTGAAATATCAGCGGCGGCAGCTTTGCCAATCACGATGCACTCTAACAAGGAGTTGCTTGCCAGACGATTAGCGCCATGCAAACCTGTGTAGGTTGCTTCACCTACTGCATAGAGACCCGCTAAATCTGTGCGACCCTTGAGATCTGTCACCACACCACCACAGGTGTAATGCGCCGCCGGAACAACAGGGATCATCTCTTTGGTCATATCAATGCCTATGCTGAGGCATTTTGCGTACACACCCGGGAAATGATCGATAAGCCGGTTGCGGTCGAGGTGGCGGCAATCGAGGAATAAATGATCTTCGCCGCTTATTTTCAATTCGTTATCGATGGCACGGGCCACAATATCGCGGGGAGCAAGCGAGAGGCGCTTGTCGTATTTCTGCATAAACTCGTTGCCGCTGATATCTTTCAGAATTCCTCCAAAACCCCGCAGTGCTTCGGTGATCAGAAACGAGGGTTTCTCGGAAGGATTGTACAATGAAGTTGGATGAAACTGTATGAATTCCATCTTTTCGATGGTTCCTTTGGCACGGTAAACCATGGCAATTCCGTCGCCGGTCGCTATAGGAGGATTGGTAGTGGTGGCATACACGTTTCCTGCTCCTCCGGTAGCCATAAGGGTAACTTTTGCAAGAATGGTATCAATGCTGTTGTTGGCACGGTTGAGCACATAGGCACCGAAACAGGTAATATCCGGAGTCCGGCGATTGACATAGGTTCCCAGGTGGTGCTGAGTAATAATTTCGACGGTAAAATGGTTTTCGAGTATTTCGATATTTCCGTCTTCGCGTGCCCTTTCAAGAAGTGTTTCCTCTATTTCAAGACCGGTCTGGTCCTTGTGGTGCAGCACTCGAAACTCCGAGTGACCTCCTTCTTTGGCCAGATCGTACATTCCTGAAGCATTTTTATCAAAATTCACCCCGAGTGCGATCAGTTCTTTAATCCTCTCGGGAGCTTCGGTAATTGTGATCCTGACCGCTTTCTCATCGTTCAGGTCATCACCGGCTATCAACGTATCCTGTATGTGCTTTTCGTATGTATCAGGGGTGTACATTACAGCGGCAATTCCGCCCTGGGCGTATTTTGTGGCCGTTTCATCTGCTTTTGCTTTAGCTACTATACAAACTTTCCCAAACTTCGCCGCTTTTAGTGCAAAACTCAAACCGGCAATACCAGTTCCGATAACCAGGAAATCAACACTTTTTCGCATAATAAAGTTTAATAGGCTGCAAATTTAACAATTAACCGCCGTGTTTGATTCAGAAGTCCTGTTATTCGGGCTTTTATTCTAATTTTACTATTCTATTTCCGAAAGTTTAACATATACATACAATCAATTTTGACTTATGAAAAACGTAATTTTCTTATTGGCCTTAGCTATTGCAGTTTCTGGGTTTGCTCAGGATGCAAAAAATCTTGATTCAAAAGTTACCAACGTTACCCTGTTCCTGTCGGGCGCACAGGTTACCCGCACTGCACAGGCTAAATTGGAGGCAGGTATCTGTGAACTCATTTTTACCGGTTTGTCCGAGAGTATTGATGCAAATACTATCAGGCTGACTGGTGAAGGAAATTTTACAATCATTTCGGTCAACAGCCGGATTAATTACCTGAGAACCCAGAAAGTGATTAAAGACGAAGAAACTCTGAAGGCCAGGAAGAAACAGTTTGAAACCCAGCTTGAGGATAATGATGCTATAAAAAGCGTTATTGCCACCGAGGAGAATCTGCTTAAAGCCAATCAAAAAATAGGCTCAGCCGATAAAGGCACAACCACATTGGAACTCAAAGCTGCTGCCGACTTTTTCAGGATACGCTTTACAGAGCTTTCGGGAAAAAAGCTTGAAATTTCGCGCAAGGATGAAATTACAAGTGAATATCTCAAAAAAATAAACGATCAGTTGAGTGAAGCATCCGGAGTGGATGTGAAACCAACAGGTGAAATTATAGCACAAGTAATGATAAAGGACCCTTTGACTGCAAAATTCAAATTGAGTTACCTGGTGCGAAAAGCATCGTGGAAACCAGAATTTGACCTTCGACTCGATGAAATTTCACAACCACTTGAGTTATCGCGCCGCGCTATAATAAGCCAGAATTCGGGTGAAGAATGGAAAGATATTAAGTTGACACTTTCGACTGGCAATCCTAACGAATCAGGAACTGAGCCCAGGCTTTCGACTTGGTATCTGGGAGGATATTCAAGCTACCTTTCTGGCAGTGGCACAAATGTACGTTCATCACGTTCTGCAAGTGCAATAATAGATAAGCCGGTTCAGGATTACGCATTCAACGGAGTGGTCACAGGAAGAGTATTTGATGCAGAAACCCGCGAACCAGTCCCATTCGCAAATATTGTGGTTACAGATGGATCCGGAAAAGGAACTGTAACAGATATTGATGGGTATTACAAATTGAATGTTGGTACCGGAAAATTTTTGAAAACATCTTTTATCGGTTATGAGGCGGTCTCGGTTTATGCTGATAATCCGGTAATAAATATTGGATTGATTTCAAATGTTGTGCAAATTGAAGGAGTTGTTATTTCAAAATATAAGGTTCCCAAAATAGAAATAGAAGATAATAAACCGATTGATGCACAAAACCTTGTAATAGAATCAAGCGGTCAGCAACAAGTGCGTTCACTAAAGGAGTATGCTATATCCATGCCGATGAATATGCCTTCCGATGGTAAAGAATACAACCTTGTAATTGGCGCTGAAACCATAAAGGCAGATTATGAATTTCATGCTTCGCCAAAGCTTGACCGTGATGCTTTCCTGGTTGCAAAAGTCGTTAACTGGCAGGATTACGATTTGCTGGATGCGACGGCAGGCATTTTTTATGAGGGAACATACACTGGAAAAACTAAACTTTCAGCATCTCTTGCAACAGATACACTCAACATTTCGTTAGGGCGGGATAAATCTATTCTGATTGAGCGTAAAAAAGTGAAGGATTATTCGTCAGACCAGTTTTTGGGCACAAACCGCACGGTGCAACGTGGCTGGGAAATCAGTTTGCGAAATAATAAAAAACAGCCTGTAACCCTTTTTGTTTTTGACCAATACCCAATTAGCAAGGAAAAGGAAATAGAAGTGGAACTTACAGATGGTGGAGGTGCCAGTGTTGATAAGGAAACTGGGATATTGAAGTGGAAAGTTACTCTAGATTTGGGACAAACAAAAAAGTTAAATTTCAGGTATTCAGTAAAATACCCGAAAGAGCGTATTCTTACCCTGGAATAATTTGGTATTATTGGTAGGAATTGGCTTCCATTAGAGTTTTCGGTTTCAGCCCTATTTGTTTGTTGTTTGTCAGCACATTGGTTTTTCATTAATCAATCACCGGTTAAGAATTGTTAAATCAGCAGTTTATAGTGAAACTATGAATAATAGGGTTTTGAATTTTGCGTTTTCTATCTAAAAAAATAGCCACAAATGTCAACATCTTCCACTTTCAGCAAAATCAATCAATGGGCGCGCAATTCCATTAGCCTGAAACTCTCTGTCATCGGGCTTTTTGTGCTGATCCTTCTTATTCCTTCGGAGATGGTGCAGTCGCTCATCCGCGATCGCGAAACCACCCGGAACGAAGCAATTTCAGAAATCTGGCGAACATGGGGCGACAAACAGGTTTTAGCCGGACCCGTTGTGAGTGTACCTGTCGTCACTCTTAAATCTTTACCAAACGGTACGGTTGAATCTAACACGCGTTTTCTTCATTTTCTGTCCGAAAACCTTTCGGTTTCGGGTGATGTTGTCCCGGTGATCCGCTACCGTAGTATCTATGAAGTGGTGCTTTACTCAGGCAAACTGGATGTGAAAGGTAATTTTAAGCCCTTAGTTCCGAAAGGACTAAATGTGCAAGCTGCTGATATTAAATGGGATAAAGCCTACGTTACATTTGGAATTTCGGATATGAAGGGAGTGAAAGAGAATATCGATCTTGCCTGGAACGATTCCGTATTCCGCATGATGCCGGGCGTGCCTGTTCACGATATTATTAAAGGAGGTGTAAGCATCCCGGTTGTAATTGATCCGGCAATTGATAATAAATTCAGTTTTAAACTTCAGTTGAATGGAAGCAGGTTGCT
Organism: uncultured Bacteroidales bacterium; assembly: GCA_903917425.1. Taxonomy (GTDB): domain Bacteria; phylum Bacteroidota; class Bacteroidia; order Bacteroidales; family UBA4417; genus UBA4417. Next base: position 682 of record CAIXAQ010000006.1, on the reverse strand, counting down.
GGCATTTTTACCGTTTGCATCCGAAATGAATGTAGAAATCACATCCCCTTGGGCAAATCCCTCCTTTGAAGGAGCTTTTATTCCTGCTGAAAAGTCGGTTACAAAAAACGGTTTCACCGCAAAATGGAAAATACTGGAACTAAACCGTAATTACGGCCAGTTTGGATTTGATAATTTTATCAGCAACGGCGAAGAAAAGCCGAATGAGATGTTTGCCAACGACCGGATTTCGCCCGATAATGCGGCAGGTGGTTTTGGCGTGAACCTCATCATGCCGGTTGATCAATACCAGCGCACCACGCGGGCAGCCAAGTACGGGGTTTTATTTGTAATCCTTACGTTTGTCACTTTCTTTTTCTTTGAACTGCTTCGTAAAAAATATGTGCATCCTTTGCAGTATCTCATCGTAGGATTTGCCATCATGCTTTTTTACCTCCTGCTGCTCTCGTTAGCCGAATACCTGCTCTTCGATATTGCCTATGTAATTTCGGCCGTGGTAGTTACACTGATGGTTATGCTGTATGCAGGTGCTATTTTCAGCAATCGGAAATATGGAATTATTGTAGGATTGATCCTTTTTATGCTGTACGCCTATTTCTATACTTTGCTCCAGTTGCAGTTGTATTCACTGCTGTTTGGTTCCATCGGCATGGCGGTAATGCTGTCAGTAATTATGTTGCTT
>CAIXAQ010000005.1 GCA_903917425.1 uncultured Bacteroidales bacterium | reverse complement strand
ATCCATTTCCTCATTTGCTGAATGCAATCGTATTCTTTTTCCCATTCAAGTCGTTCGGCAGATTTATATCTTTCGTGCGATCCAGACGTACTATGTCCTTGTGGCTGAGTTACTTCAGTAACATGAAAAAGTACAGGGACATGATTTTCCCGGCAATAATCGACACCTTCCTTATAAATTATACATAAAGCAGCATAATCCCAGCCTTTGGCCGTGTAAATCATGAAGCCGTCTTTTTCTTCAGTTTTTTCGAAACCTTTTAGCACTTCCGAGATGCTCGATTTGGTGGTCTGTAATTTATTCGGGACCGAAATACCGAAGCCGTCGTCCCATACGCTCATGGCCATTGGCACCTGCAAAACGCCGGCAGCATTGATAGTTTCCCAGAAATGGCCTTCGCTTGTACTCGCATCGCCAATGGTTCCGAAAGCAACTTCATCGCCATTTTTCGAAATATGGGTTAAATGAGCCAGTTCAGGGTTTGCCCGGAATAATTTAGAAGTCAGTGCAAGACCCAGTAAACGAGGCATTTGTCCGGCTGTTGGTGAAATATCGGCAGATGAATTTTTTTGACTGGTAAGGTTTTTCCATTTTCCGTTTGCATCGAGGCTGCGGGTGGCAAAATGGTTATTCATGAGGCGGCCGGCATTCATTGGATTAAATTCAGCATCGGTATCGCCATAAATCTGGGCAAAAATCTCCTCCACTTTCATCATTCCGGAAGCAAGCATAAAAGTCTGGTCGCGGTAATATCCTGAACGCCAGTCGCCTTCGCGAAAAACCCGCGACATTGCCAATTGTGCCACCTCTTTTCCATCGCCAAATATCCCGAATTTGCCTTTACCGCTGAGCACTTCCCGGCGTCCCATCAAACTGGCTTGCCTGCTTTCGTTAGCAATACGGTAGTCATTTAAAACCTCTGCTTTATCGAACATATGAGGTTTTGCCTCCGTTTGCTTTAAAATCGTTTTGCCAGCCATGCTTTTAGTCTTATGTAAACGTGAAATATTTTGTGAGTTTTACTGTAAATATAGTGGGTCAATTCAAATTGTCAGAAGTCGGAAGACGGGAGTCGGAAGTCAAACTGAAAACTACTTTTTCTGATAGAAGTAAAACATTTTACGACAATTATTATTCTTCGACTTATTTGCATTGGTAAGATGTAATCTCATTTAGCAAAAACTTCGGTCTCCCGACTTCGGTCTTCCAGCTTCCAACTTCTTAAAACCCGATTCCATTTAATTCGTGGTAGAAACCTTTTATGTAACAAAAATAAGGGTTCCAATGTTGCAGTGATCTAATAATTTTCTGCTAGTATTTCGAAATAGGCTTGTGGATGTTCGCATCCGGGGCAGTTTTTTAGCGCACGTTCACTTTCATAAATGAGTCCGCATTTGCGGCAAATCCATTTCACTTTCTTTTCTTTTTTGAAAACGGCACCGTTTTCGATATTAGCAGCAAGTTTTTCGAAGCGTCCGGCATAAAATTTCTTGATCTGCCTGAAAAGTTTAAGTTTGGTTGCTACCTGTTTAAATTCTTCATCCCAGGCAACATGTTCATATTCAGCGAATAGAATCTCATACTGCTTCGTTTCAGCTTCAAAGGCGGCTTTCAGGTTTTCGGGGGTTGAACCGATTGGCTCTGCTTTGAAGGTAGAAGTTACTTCCAATTCGGATCCTTCTAAAAACCTGAATAATGTTTTTGCATGTGATTGTTTCTGCTCGGCTGTCTCGGTAAAAATAGCAGCTATTTGCTGATAACCTTCTTTGGTTGCCACTTTGGCAAACCACAGATATTTCTGAATAGCCTGTGTCTCAATAGCAAAAGCCTGCATAACATGCTTAGCTGTTTGTGTTGTGCTGAAATTTTCCATATCAAGCCGCTTATTTTGCGAACTATAAAAATATGCAATAATTTTAATACAGAATAATAATTAAACAGATGACGGCAATTTTGGTTGGATTAAATGGCGTAATCCCTGTTCGTAAGTCAAATAGAAATCAAAACTTGTACCTGAGGTTTGTACCCTTAATTCCGGAAATAATAAAACCGGTTTAGAAAAACTAACACGGCTTTAAAACTAAAACAATCAAAGTGGTTGAATGTTATTTTGAGGTGATCCAATTTACAATTTTTTTATCAGTTGGTGAGGTGACCGGCGAAACAACATCAACCAGGTTTCCTTTTTCGTCAATCATAAATTTCTGAAAATTCCAACTTACTTCGGCATCCATTTTTCCGTTAAGAGCTTTGGTTGTCAGCCATTTGTAGATAGGATCGATGTCATCGCCCTTTACCGAAATTTTTTGCATCATTGGGAAGGTAACTTCGTATTTCTGGGTGCAAAACTGCTTGATTTCAGCATTTGTTTTGGGTTCCTGGTTCATAAAATTGTTGGCCGGGAAACCGACAATTACAAATTTATCGCCGCCATACTTGAGGTAAAGTGCCTGTAAATCTTTGTATTGAGGAGTATGTCCACAGAAGGAAGCTGTATTCACAACCAAAACTTTTTTACCTTTCAGGCTGGCAAGGTCAAAAACATTACCATCAATATCTTTTGTTTTAAAACTGTGAAAATTTGCCTGTTGTGCAAAACTTGTCATAAATGAAAGTATTAGAATTAGGGTTATTGAAATGGTTTTCATGTTGCTGCCTGTTGATATTATGTTTAATTATTTAGATTGTTTATTAAACATAAACAGCTTTCCAAGCGAAAAGTTCAATTATAGGAAAATCGAAATTGTAATTCATTTATGAGTAAATGAATGCATCATTTGATGCTGATCTAGAATACCATATTGTAAATTCTTTCAATTTTGTCATGCAACTCGCTGATAGATATATTTTTACTTTCCCTGATATATTCCTTCCCTTCAAAAAAGACAAGCAGGGT
>CAIXAQ010000004.1 GCA_903917425.1 uncultured Bacteroidales bacterium | reverse complement strand
CCATCGTCGGGAAGTGACTGTTCCCAGGATTGTTCGGCTTTTATTTTCAAATATTTCTCAAGGCGGATTTCTGATTGCATCTCCTGCAAATTGTGGTCTGTCTCAGGGTCCATTTTCAGAAGCCTGAAATACACTTTCGAAACATTTTTATAGTTTACCAGGGCAAGTGCCGGTTTTGCAGGAATGGAAGCATAATCAGTTGTAATAAGTAAAGACGGCTGTTTAATAGTCTCAATAAGCGAACGGCAATTTCCAGCCCCAAAACTATCAGGGAAACGGCTGATGGCAGCTTCGCAAATTCCGACCGCTTGCTTTTTGTTCCATTTGTGCGTTTCCGAAGTTGATTTCGGGGATTCGGAATTCTCGTCAATATATGGAGCTGGTCCAACTTCGCCGCTAATTAGCTGTGATGCAATTGTATATGCCACTTCGGTGGATGAAGGATGGTTTTTAAAACGACTTTCCAGTTTGAATAAGGCAGCGAGGTAAAGACTGTCTTTTTCAGGCAGAATGCTTTTATCGTGAACGTACGAAAGGCGTTCCAATTCCGCATCAATCAAAGCCGTGGGATCTTTATCCTGCAAATGAGCTTTTACCACTTCCTGTATGAGTTTTATAGCCTGATACTCGAATGAAAGTGTATCGGGCGAAGAAATAATAAACGCAGTCAATTCCTCCGAAGAGGCAAAATAATCAGCCTTATCTATCAAAAATGAGTTAGCTGGCTTTGTTAACCCGGCTTCGGAAGAGGAATAGAAATCGATGGCCCGGTGAGCGATAAAATCAAATAAGGTTGGGCGAAATTTTTCTGAATCTTTTTGTTTTGTCAGTATTTCGGAATAGGCTGAAATCGGTGTACTTTTCAGTAATTTCTTGTTATTCAGCGACAAAGTATAGTTCTCCATACAGGCTTCGACCAGCTTTTTTACATCCCAGGTTTTAATATCATCATTCGCAAAGTTGGATGTTTCGCTGCGTCCGAGTATCTGCCAGCGGTTATTCTGATAGAATTGCCAGTACAGTTGGGCCAGGATGGAATGCAGGATTTGCTTCACCGGGGCCTGAGCCGACTTTATTTCAAGTTGTGTACGGGCTATGCTTTTTTCAAAATAATCTTCCTCGAAATCAGCTTCCAGTTTCATGCGATACAGCGATGCCTTCACAAACTGATCGGCATGATTCGCAGCTTTTGACTGGTTATAAATAAGTGTCACCAGGTCGAGTGCCGTTTGCGACTGACCCAGCGCTGCAAGTGAATCAACCTGTTTCCATTCGCTTGTATATTGGGATTGCGACATGGCGGTGAGACTTAAGAATACAATGAAAGTGCAAAAGAATGTTTTCATATTGCTAAGTTTAAACTCAAAAGTTAAAGGTATATATTTTGACATTACAGGAAAACTATGAATCGCATTTTCTGCCATAGGTCAGAATAATTTCTTTCGTGGAAGCGAAAATCGTGCCAACCGAATTTGCATTTTTCAGTTTGTGAAATTGCCTGAATTTGAACAATTGCCAGCATTGAAAGTTTGTAATTGAAATAAATACCTACTTTTAGCCTGAAAATTGTTTAGACATATGCGAATTCTGTTGATATTCTATCTTTTTGTATTTTCCGCCTCTTTAAAGGCGCAGGGTGATGCAGCAAGGTATATTGCCAAATTTGATACGCTGGCTATTGAAGTTTTTAATTCGTACGGAATTCCCGCCAGTCTCGTGCTGGGTATTGCATTGCAGGAGAGTGCTGCCGGTACAAGTAAACTGTGCAAGTTGAAACACAACCATTTTGGCACCAAAGGCCGCGTAAAATCTTCGAAAACCAAATCGGGTTATATAACTGCTTACCAGAAATTTGATACAGATGAAGCATCTTATATCCGCTTTGGAGAATCAGTTTCAGGCAAAAAATATTATACGGCATTAAAAGGAAATCCTGACTATATGGCTTGGCTGAAAGCAATGAAAAAAGCAAAATATGCGTCATCTTCCTTATGGGTAAGCCATGTGGATTCCATGATAAAACGGTATCATTTAACCCGCTTCGACTCGATATCTTCTTTAACACCATTAACACCCATTCTTCCGGAAACGGATACTTTGCCGGTGCTGCATAAGAGATAACCTTATTTGCAAACAACT
>CAIXAQ010000003.1 GCA_903917425.1 uncultured Bacteroidales bacterium | reverse complement strand
CATAGAAATCAAATCCGTTTCCGGTAAATTTTTCCGCCATTCCTTTTTGGAAGAAATAATCATTAAAACCATGCACATACAAAACTGCTTTTGGAGTTGCATTTATTGCCTTTTTGCGAATGAGCGTACAAACGACTTTCCCTTCGTAATCATCGGGTTGATCAATTGTCATTTGCTCAAAATTGCCGCCTAAAATATCTGGATTATAGGATGAGACTGGGTTCTTCATGGTATATTTTTTAAATCTGGGATTAAATCAAAATGTCATTTTAGCTGGTTTGGGAAACTGATGTTAAGGCTTGTTTAGCGTTGGGAGTGTAAAATCAAACCTATGTCAAAAACAGCCGGCTTTCTTAGCCAAAAGTAAAGAAAACTTTTCTGTTTCCCAAAACTGCAACCCGGATTTCGTCATTTAAAGGTTCCAGCTTCTTTTTTTGCGCCAGGCCGATAACTGGAAATCTTCCCCAGATTTGCTAAATTGACTTTTCAATGCTCATCTTTCCAAATTTTACTCTTCCATAAAATATATGTTTACTTTTGTTCCAAACTATTTCGTGCATGAAAAACATTTTACTCTTTCTCAGCTTTTTACTTCTTTCGATTCAACTTTTAGCACAGGACACTGCATTTACAACCTATTATGAGAAGTCGGATTACCTCGGCACGCCCCGTTATTCCGAAACCATCGATTTTTGCAAAAAACTCGACAAAGTCTCTCCCCTACTCTGCTTCACTACCTTTGGCAAAAGCCCGCAAGGACGGGACCTACCTCTGCTTATTGCTGACAAAAACGGGAATTTTACTCCCGAAGCCGTGCGTAAAAGCGGTAATGTGGTGTTACTTATTCAAGCTTGTATACATGCCGGCGAAAGCGATGGTAAAGATGCTGGTCTGATGCTGCTGCGCGATATTGCTGTTTATAAAACGTCGCTGCCACTTCTCGATCATGTAACCCTGCTTTTTATCCCGATTTTAAATACCGACGGGCACGAACGGTTTGGGCCTTACAACCGCATTAACCAAAACGGGCCCGAAGAAATGGGATGGCGCACCACCGCACAGAACCTGAACCTGAACCGCGATTTCATGAAAGCCGATGCACCCGAAATGCAGTCCTGGCTTAGACTCTACAACAACTGGCTTCCTGATTTTTTTGTGGATTGCCACGTTACCGACGGGGCCGACTTTCAATATACCATGACATATGCACTCGAAACGAATGGAAGCATGGAAAAAGGTCTCTCTGCATGGACGGCTAATGTGTGCGAACCTTACCTGGTTGATGAAATGAAGAAATCGGGATTCCCGGTGTTTCCGTATGTGCAGTTCCGCAACTGGCACGATCCGCGAAGCGGGCTTACCCTTGGCGTGGCACCACCCATGCTTTCGCAGGGTTATACCGCCGTGCAAAACCGGCCCGGGCTGCTTATTGAAACGCATATGCTGAAGCCATACAAAGCCAGGGTTACAAGCACATACAACATGCTTGAGCACACGCTGGAACTGCTCAATAAGGAATACAAAACGCTGCAAAACCTGGTTGCAAAAGCTGATGATTATACTTCCGGAGAGTCATTCCGCAAGGAGCCTTTCCCCGTTAGTTTCTCCGAATCGTTCGCCGACAGCGTCAAAACAGAATTTCTTGGTTTTGAATACACCATCGACACCAGCGATCTTACAGGCGGCTTGTGGTTTAAATACGACAACCAAAAGCCCACAAACTGGGAATTGACTTTGTTCCCGGATTGCAAAGCCGATAAATTTGTGAAACTTCCTGAAGCATACCTCATCCCGCCGCAATATAATTTAGTGATTGAACGTCTTAGTCTGCATGGTGTAAAAATGACGCCGCTAAAGCAGGAGGTTACCTGTTCGGTGCGATCGAGTCGCTTCCGTAACGTGCGATGGCAGCAGAAATCATACGAAGGCCATCACAAACTAACCTATGAACTTGCCGACACTATCGAAAAACGCTCTTTCGCTGCCGGAACCATGCTTGTTGATATGAACCAGCGCACCGCAAGGGTAATAGCCCATCTGCTTGAACCGGCTTCGCCCGATTCGTATGCGACATGGGGCTTTTTCGACGCTGCTCTCGAGCAGAAAGAATACTCCGAATCGTACGTTATGGAAACCATGGCGCGTGAAATGATAAAGAAAAACCCTGCGCTGAAAAAGGAATTTGAACAGAAAAAAGCCTCAGATAAAGCCTTTGCTTCCGATCCCGATGCCATGCTGAATTGGTTTTACAGCAAAAGCCCTTATTGGGATAGCCGGTTTAACTTGTACCCGGTCGGAAGGATTGTTGACAGAAAAGAGTTGAAGCAAATTGAATAAGAAGTTCCGTTTCAAAATCCTTCAAACAATCCCGGCATGGAAGTGCCTATTTCTAATTTCAGCAGTATTTCTTTCCTCCACAAACCGCCGCCATAACCTGTAAGTTTGCCGTTGCTGCCAATAACCCGGTGACAAGGGACAACAATATTGATTTTATTTTTACCGTTGGCATTGCCCACGGCGCGCGTATTGGATTCGCGTCCCGTCATGCGGGCAAGTTCGAGGTAGCTGATGGTTTTCCCATAAGGGATCTGCTGCAATTGCTCCCACACTTTGAGCTGAAATTCGGTTCCCCTGGGATCGAGTTTTAATTGAAATGATTGTCGCTTCCCGGCAAAATATTCAATCAGTTGATCCGCACATTCCTGTAAATTAGCAGGAACAGGCGTTGGCTCACTTTCCTTTTCCAGGAAAATGATAGAACGGATACCATCATCACTCCCCGATATTTCGATAATTCCGACCGGGGATAGAATTCGTGCTGATTCTAAAGTCATTGCAGGATGATTTTGCTTTATTTAAAATTGGAAATCCAGGCGAGCATGATCAGTTAAAAGTAATATAAATATCAAGTATTTCAGGCCTGTTGCCTGTGCGTACCGGTGGACCCCAGCCGCCGTACCCGCTCGAAACATAAAAATGGGAATTCCCCTTTTGTTTATATCCCCAGCTTACTTCGTAAATGGCATCGGTGATGTAACTAAAAGGCCACAATTGTCCATGGTGCGTGTGGCCTGAAAGCTGGAAATCAACTCCGGCATCCACCACCTGTTGCAGGTTAAACGGCTGATGATCCATCATGATAACAGGCAGGGAAAAGTCGACGCTTTCGAGCACTTTGTCAATGCTTTTTCTCTCCTTGCTGCTAAACCGTTTCGAATCGCGGTCGTTGCGACCGGCCAGGTATAAACTATTTTCAATTTTAATTGCGGTGTCGCGGAGCATTTGAATGCCATGATCCTTCAGGTATTTTACGGCTGAATCAGCACCCCCGATATACTCATGATTTCCGGTAATGCCGAAAACGCCCATCGGTGCTTTAAGTTTTACCAATGACCGTCCCAGATCATTGTGAATGACGGGTGCCAGATCTTCATCAACAATATCTCCTGCTAACAAGATCATATCAGCATGGCATCCATTCAGCATTTCAACAAGTTTCGCTGTCCTCCGGGGCCCGACCAGGGTTCCCATATGGATATCGGATGCGGCCGCAATATGCAGTGTCTTCAATAGTCCGGCCTTTTTATCAATATGAATATCGAGTCGTTTCACACGGGGATTTAAAGCATTGATATGACCAAGCAGAACAACAATACCTACCATTCCGCTTATGCTTAAAAACAAAACTTTTTTAACCTGCTCAGAATTGTCCGCCAGGAAGGCAATTTTTGGAAGAAAATAAAGAATAAGCCTGATCAGATCAATGACAATAACCGTCATCAGCAAATAAACCATAACAGCCAACCAGAATGATCCTACAAACGTAAAAAAGCTGCTTATCGGGGAAATCCATGCCCTTTCCATAAAACGCCCGATGACGTATGAGGCGCTCACAAACAGAAAAAGCCAGGGGTACCAGCCTTTAAATGCCATTCCTGCAGGTATGGCCTGCATGCCGCGGATATAGATGTAATAGTTTACGAGACTGTAAATAAGCAAAACAATACTAAAAAAAACCAGGAACTGATAGGACTTCATGACTTATTATGACTTTAAAACAGTGAATAGAAAGCAAATTAACGTTAAAAATTGCTAATAATAGACAACCAGATATTTCTATATTTGTTCAACCCCCGATATTTGGTGCAGAATTTGTAAATTTGCACTTTTCAATCAAAAACATCCTGCCTGAATCAGTAGTATAAAACTGATAATCAGACACATATAACAATAATCCCTTAATACGGAGTTTTTCATTTTAATTGTATGATGCGTAAATTCTCTATTGCAATCCTGTTCCTCCTGATAACCGTTGCGGCCACAAAAGCGCAGCAGGTTATTTATTCACAAACTTTCGAGGATACGGCAAACCTGTTCCAGGATTATGTGCTTTCCAACCTTGATAAAGGCGATCCGGCGGGAACAGAATGGGATACATTGAAAAAGGTTCCCTGGTTTGTCAATACTGCAGGCGTTGCAGGAAACCATGCCGCTATTGCAACTTCCAACTACGATCCGGCAGTAGTAGCCGACGACTGGTTTATTACTCCTGCCAT
>CAIXAQ010000002.1 GCA_903917425.1 uncultured Bacteroidales bacterium | reverse complement strand
CATGCCTCCGCCCGCTTATTGCATACCAGTAATGCCTGTACCCCTCATAGTTCTCTGTGCATCAGCGGTTTACTTTTTGATTTTTCCCTGAGTGGCCTCAAGGATTAAAATAGTCAAAAACAATTTTCCCTTTTGCCAATCCTGCCGTTTTTTGCAAATCGTTCAAACTGGCGGCTTTTATGCCCTTTACAGAGCGAAATTTACGAAGCAATATTGTAGAAGTTGATTCGCCAACCCCCGCAATTTCAGTAAGTTCAGTTTTGATGGTTCCTTTTTCGCGGCGTTTGCGGTGATGTGTGATCCCAAAACGATGGGCTTCGTCGCGTAACTGCTGTATAATGCGAAGCGTTTCCGATTTTTTATCAATATATAAAGGCAACGAGTCGCCGGGATAGTATATTTCTTCCAGTCGTTTTGCAATGCCGATAACGGCCACTTTGCCATGCAACCCAAGTTTATCAATGCTTTCCATAGCCGAGCTTAGCTGCCCTTTGCCGCCATCAACCACAATAAGATTGGGCAAAGGAAGGTTTTCGTCGATTACGCGCTTGTAACGGCGGTAAATAACTTCTTCCATGGAGGCAAAATCATCAGGACCTTCCACGGTTTTAATATTGAAATGACGGTATTCTTTCTTATCCGGTTTGCCATTGGTAAACACCACCATGGCGGCCACCGGGTACGAGCCCTGAATATTCGAATTATCGAAACAGTCGATGCGCACCGGGTGCTCCTTCAGCCTGAGGTCGGCCTGCATTTGCTCCATGATCCGTGTGGTATGTCGTTCCGGATCAACGCGTTCCAATTGTTTGTGCTTTTCGATCTGGTAGTATTTGGCGTTGCGTTCCGATAATTCGAGCAGCTTTTTCTTTTCGCCCCGGATGGGAGTGGTGTACGAAACACCCGGAAATTCGACATCCGGCTTAAAAGGAACTATAATTTCAGGTGCGTCCGAATCGAAACGTTCGCGTAATTCAGTAATGGCAAGCAAGAGCAGTTCCTGGGGCGCTTCGTCTAATTTTTTACGCATTTCGACTGTGTGTGCCTGGATGATACAGCCATTTATCACTTTCATAAAATTCACGTACGCGGCTGTTGGCTCATCCACGTATGAAAAAATATCAATGTTGTGTATGGAAGGACTAACAATGGCCGATTTGCTCTGGTAGCGGTCGAGAAGTACTATTTTCTCCTTAACAACATGCGCTTTTTCGAATTCGAACAAATCGGAGTAATCCTTCATCATGGTAGTCAGATGCTGCCGCACGGACGAAATATTGCCTTTCAGGATATTCCGGATTTCGGCAAGCGATTGCCCGTATTCTTCCTCACTTTGAAGCCCTTCGCATGCGCCAAGGCAATTATTGATATGAAATTCGAGGCATACTTTATACTTTTTGGTGCGGATATTAGACGCACTCAGGTTGAGGCTGCAGGTGCGGATCTGGTATAGCTGACGGATAAGATCGAGCAGTGTATGCATCATTTTACCCGAAGCATACGGACCAAAATAGTCGGAACCATCGTTGATCCGATTCCGTGTCGGGAATATACGCGGGAAAGCTTCTTTTTTGATGCAGATCCAGGGATAGGTCTTATCGTCCTTCAGCATCACGTTGTAACGTGGCTGGTATTTCTTTATCAGGTTATTCTCCAGCAGCAAGGCATCCAGTTCGGTATCGACCACTACGACCTGAATATCGGCAATTTTTTGAACCAGAATCCGAACTTTTCCTATCAGCGACTCATCGCGCCTGAAATACGATGAAACCCTCTTTTTCAGGCTTTTCGCCTTGCCTACGTATAAAATCTTCCCTTCCTTATCGTAATATTGATACACCCCCGGACTGTCGGGCAGTTCGCGGACAATATTTTCGATATGTGTAGAATACTTTGACAAATGTGAGGTAGGTTTTTAAAGTTTCAGGTTTCAGAGTTTCTATGTTTCAGGGTTTCTATGTTTCAGAGTTTCAGTTTCCCTTTTCCATTTCCCCGATTAACGATTAACCATTTCCGATTAACCATTTTCTATTTTCCAATATTTCAGAGTTTCAGTTTCCTTTTTCCAGATTAACGGTTTTTTAAACCCCTCTGTCCTTCGGACATCTCCCCGAGGGGGAGATCCTCACGACAGGTTTTTTCTTTTATTTGACTTCTTCTACAAGTTAACTTTCCAAAAACTATTTTCCAATGTTTCAAAGTTTCAGTTTCCCTTTTACCCGATTAACGATTAACGATTTTTTGAACCCCTCTGTCCTTCGGACATCTCCCCAGGGGGAGAACCTTACGACAGTTTTTTCTTTTATTTGACTTCTTCTACAAGTTATCTTTCCAAAACTATTTTCCAT
>CAIXAQ010000001.1 GCA_903917425.1 uncultured Bacteroidales bacterium | reverse complement strand
GGATATTTCCATTCGCAGTTAAGTACAATAAGTTTCGACCAGTATATGGATTTTCAGTAGCTGTAGAAACATAGAGATCATCACCGGTATGACCTCTCGTAAATTCCAATAGTTGTCCGTAACTTTGTGTGCAAAGTACTGTATGCAGTAGTATTAGTAGCAGCAATTTATATGTTTTTGTTTTCATTGTCTTGTGCTTTACGTATTACAATTATCTGTTAATTCTTAGTTTACGAATTTATTTGGTATTCGTTCATCCGAAAACACAAGCCTTCCTGTAATATCAGCAATACTGACAGTAAAAGCGCTATCAATCGTTGGAGCAAAAGAGTTACCAAAACTCATCCATTGTTGAGCATCGGCATGGTAGGAACAAACAGAAAGTAGCAGAGTAATAAAGAAGAATGAAAAAATCTTTCTACTGGTTTTAGCTAACGGCCTGATAAACTGATAATTTGATAAATTAATTTTCATAAAACATAGATATAAATAGGTCTCAAATATAATCAAATATACGGCGGTTCGATATATATAATGTTTTGCCAAAAAATACTATCATCATCCGTATATGGAATCACAGCGAATTTTGATTATTTACCTCCCTGCTGGCCCGAAAATTCGGTTTACAGATGGGAATGGATTTTGCAAAGAGCACCGATGATTTTGCATTCTATATCGTTTTCGGAACCAGTTGGTTACGATAAAAAAAAGACGAAGCAAGCCCCGTCTTTTTTTTAGTATCATTTATGGATGCATTGGTTTGGAACATCCTGACATGCTAGGTATCAATATTTGCATATTTCGCATTCCGCTCAATAAACTCACGCCGTGGTGGCACTTCGTCGCCCATCAGCATGCTGAAAACGCGGTCGGCTTCCGATCCGTTTTCAATTGTAACCTGGCGTAGCGTGCGAAATTGAGGATTCATGGTAGTAGACCAGAGTTGCTCGGCATTCATTTCACCCAAACCTTTGTAACGCTGAATATGTATTCCTTTATCCGAACCGTCTTTCGACCATTCAGAAGTTAATCTCACGCGTTCCTCTTCGTTCCAGCAGTACTTTTCTGTATTTCCTTTTTTCAGGAGATACAAAGGCGGGGTGGCAATATAAATATACCCGTTTTCGATAAGTTCTTTCATGTAGCGGAAGAAGAAAGTGAGGATCAGCGTGGCAATGTGGCTTCCGTCCACATCGGCATCAGTCATAATAATAATTTTGTGGTAGCGCAGTTTAGCAACATTTAAAGCTTTGGTATCACCTTCAATTCCTATCGAAACTCCCATAGCCGTGAACATATTGCGAATTTCTTCGCTGTCGAAAATCCGGTGTGGCATTGCTTTTTCCACATTCAGGATTTTACCTCTAAGCGGAAGTATGGCCTGAAACTTACGGTCGCGGCCTTGTTTGGCCGTTCCGCCTGCAGAATCACCTTCGACCAGGTAAAGTTCGCAAAGTGCAGGGTCGCTTTCGGAGCAATCGGATAGTTTACCCGGCAATCCGCTACCGGTAAGTATATTTTTACGCTGAACAAGTTTACGCGCCTGGTTGGCAGCATGACGCGCCGTGGCTGCAAGTATCACTTTACTTACAATCATGCGTGCTTGCGTTGGGTGCTCTTCGAGGTAGTAATTCAACATTTCGGAAACCAACTGATCAACAGCACCCATAACCTCGTTGTTTCCAAGTTTGGTTTTGGTCTGGCCTTCGAACTGCGGTTCCATAACCTTGCACGAAATAACGGCGGTAAGTCCTTCGCGGAAGTCGTCGCCTGCAATATCAAATTTAATTTTATCGAGCATTCCCGACTTATCGGCATACGACTTCAAGGTACGGGTAAGTGCCCGCCTGAAACCGGCAAGGTGCGTTCCACCTTCGTGCGTATTGATGTTATTGACGTACGAATGTATGTTTTCGGAAAATGAGGTGTTGTACATCATGGCAAGTTCCACAGGCACATCGTTTTTCTCGCCTTCCATGTAGATAGGCTCGGGGATGAGTTTCTCGCGGGTTGCATCGAGATAATCGATAAAATCGACCAATCCTCTCGTCGAAAAGAAAACTTCTTTCACGAAATTGCCGTCATCGTCTGTTTCACGTTCATCAATCAACGTGAGTTCGATTCCTTTATTCAGAAAAGCCAGCTCACGCAAACGAGCTGAAAGAATATTTATGTCGAAAGTTTCGGTGATAAAAATGGTATTGTCGGGCTTAAAATGAACCGTTGTACCGGTATAATCGCTTATACCTGCCTCGCGCACAGCATAAAGCGGTTTACCCTGGGAGTATTCCTGCTCAAAAATTTTGCCTTCGCGGTGAACGGTGACTTTCAGCATGATGGAAAGCGCATTCACACAGGATACACCCACTCCGTGCAATCCTCCCGAAACCTTGTAGGAACCTTTATCGAATTTACCACCGGCATGCAAAACCGTCATAACTACCTCCAGCGCCGACTTTTTTTCCTTTTCGTGATAATCAGTCGGGATACCGCGTCCGTTATCCGTTACCCTCACCGAATTGTCGGCAAGCACGGTAACAATGATCTGGTTGCAATAACCTGCCATTGCTTCATCGATAGAATTATCTACTACCTCGTAAACAAGGTGGTGGAGACCCTTTACGCTGATATCGCCAATATACATGGCAGGACGTTTGCGCACTGCTTCAAGTCCTTCGAGTACCTGGATATTATCTGCCGTATAGGTGCCGTTTCCATTTCCCAAACCAGTACCACTGGCATTCATATTGTTTTCTAATTCGCTCATAATCAATTAAATGCAATTCAATCGTTAAACCATGGCAAAGGTAAGTATTTTATTCGATATAAACATGGAAAAGCCTTGCCGGAGAATAAGTATTTATCAACAATTTTCGGGAAAAGTATAAATAATAACTATCAGTAAATGAATATATTAGAAAATCAGAAACTGGTAATTTCCAGGCTAGATCCTTAAATTTCAATCATCCTTCAGGAATAGTGGTTTCAACTTGAAAGAGGGTTGATCAGAAAATTATTGCATATGATATTTTGACCTGGAAATCATTCTGCGCCGGGGTTGCCCGCAGTTCTTTTGAATAATCGCTGAACATAAAATCCCCGTTTGAACCATCGGTTGTGCGGCCTTGCGACCATACCAGGAAAATGGTTGAGCCCGGTTTGTACTCCCACCTGTAAACCAGGTTTGACCTGTATTGCAGAAAGTGGAAATCAGGATTATCGAAACTGAAATCGGTGCCATTACCATCCGCATCAACGTTATAAATATTGTTTTCACCGTCAAGCTGAATTTCATCGGGAGTATATTCATGATACCTGTTATAATAATCAGGAGCATCAGCATCGGTAATAATTTTAAAATGTGAATAGTCACCTGCAAAATAGAAGGGTTGTGCATAAAATTGTAACGACATATCAGGAGTTATTCCAACATTAATCCTCGCTGAAAGCGAAAACTGTTTGCTGTCGAGCCGACTCATGATGTAGTTGTCGGGTTCGTTTCCTTCGATGGTTGTGATGTATTGAAGATTATCCTGGGCTGCAAAAAAAGCAGGGGCAAGGGAAATTGAAACCGTGTTAACAGGCTTGTAGGTAAGTGAATATTCAATATCCGCCATGTTTGAGTTATCGTACTGGCTCCATCTCTTCATAAGGAAAAGGTCCATCGTGAGTTTCTTCCTCTGATCGCTGCTAACTCCGATGCGATAGCTGAAACTGGGTGGAGTTTTAAGCATGGGCCCGCCACGCAAATCGTAGGCTGATAATGAATTACCCTGAAAATTGAAACCTGTAAATACGGAGTAATAATTCTTGAACTGCAGGTTCCCGTTCATATCCAGTCCTTTGTATATACTTTGCCCTGCAAAATTCCAACCCGTATAAAAATCACCGCCAAAGTTGTAAGAGTTGTAAAAGTGTTTCGGTTGCCATTCATTATATCCAAACCATGCAACTTGCTGAATATTATCTGATTGTTGCATAAAGCCAAGATCGTTAAAATCGAGCTTTGGCGACGACCATGTAATCCACGAAAGTACCCTGAAATGCCCTCCTCCAAACTTGCCGAATTCGAGCGTGCCTCCATGCCCTGTAAGGCTCGTAAGCGTACTGTCGACTTCGAGGTGCGTGGCATCCGGGCGTTGGAAATTGTGGGTAGAGTTTGTCTGCAATTCAGTTATCGATTCCTTCGAACCGTAAATATTGCTAAAAATACCTTTAACGCCTGCAAAATAGTTCTTGTTCTTCCAATAGTGTTTTGCATTGAACCCTCCGGTATAAGCCGAAGTTGGAAGGGTGATAAAATTTTCACTGTTAATATCCCTGTTGGTAGCTGTAAAAATGCCTCCCACTAGCGTATTCCCTTTGTCGATATCCTGTTCAACCCGTGCAACAACATAATTGGTGAAAGGCTCGACCGGGTATTTGCTTTCCGTACCTTCTTTTGTTACATCGGCACTTTCACTTTGCGTAAACGATTCAAGTAATCCTATCGACGTACCTTTCCGGGTTTTGCCGGAAAGCTTGAATGCTCCAAGAATGTTAGTATTATCCGGATTGTGTGCATATTCGTTATCATTTAGGTCCGGCGAAAAATGGGGAGGACGACCGATTCGTCGTGAATAAAACATCCCCATATTTGCCCCATCGCCATCGCCTGATGTCATACCGAAAGTAAAGATATTGCGTCCTTCGATAAAAAACGGCCTTTTCTCCGGCAAAAAGGATTCAAAAGCTGATAGATTTACCAAGGAAGGATCCGATTCAACTTGTCCGAAATCGGGATTTACAGTCATGTTTAAGGTAAGATCGTTGGTAATACTTATTTTTCCATCCAATCCGGCCGACATGCTATGATCTTTTCCGCTTGCATATGGATTGCCTTCTTCTTTTTCGGAGTATGAAAGTTTGCCTAGAGCAAACGGGAATAACTCGATATCTTTTTTAGGCGAAATAGAGTTGATCCCCTCCAAAATACCAAAATCGCTGACTGTTTTATTCGCGCTCTTATGCAGTGGTTTCCATAATGATAATTCATTTTTACGGAACACAAAACGGGAAACATCTATCCCCCATTCGTAGCTGTTTTTCTTTGTAAATCGGAGTTGCGACAGCGGAATCCGCATTTCGGCATTCCATCCTTCGGCATCTGTAGTTGTTTTTACGTACCAGATTGGATCCCAGCTGTCGTCGGTATTATTATCATTTGTAAAAATAACGTCCATTTTTGAACCGGCAGCGGTAACACTGAAACTAAAACCGGTAAGTTTATCCTCGTAACTGTCGATAACAATACCTGCCCAGTCGCCATCATCATCATCGCGCCGCGTAAGCCGTTGGTTGATTTTATCCGGTTCGGTATCATATGCCTTTATAGCAACATACAAATTATTGTCGTCGTAAAGTATGGCAAAGGTTGTCTTCTGGCTGGGAAGAGAATCCTCGTAAGGTGAATATTGAATAAAATCGCCACCCCATTCAATCTGGCTCCAGCAGGCATCCGTAAATTTACCATCAATATCAGGTGGTTTGGATGTTAATTTATGGGTTGCGTAGGTTTTATTTTGCGAACTTGCACAAAAAGGTAAATATATAAAGAAAAGAAAGAGTAGCATTCTTGCCATAAAAGCACTTTCGGTTAAGACGAAAAGGAAGTAAATATGTTACAAATTAACACATTTTAAATCATTTTTATACTCAAATCACCCATTGTTACAAGCCTAATATGTGTATGTAAATAAATGCTCGCTGAATACGCATAATTCATCGGTAAAAATTTTCAAAAAGAATTCATTGATCTTTCAATCGGGGAATGAAAAAACTTACCCGAAAAAATGAACGTCATTCATCTGCCAACCGGCTCATTCTGCTGATTTCAGTCACTTCGCTGAATAATTCCTGTATTCCATTGAACTACATCAGGATTACACTGAAAATATTTGCTATTGAGCCCTACCAAACATACCTTTGTTTTCAGATAGAATTTTGCGAAATTGAATATTATGAGAGATAAAATACTCAACATACGAATCATCGAATTATTCGTGTTCTTTGTAATCTGGATGGTTGTATTCTCTGTTCCATTTTTCAATCAGCGGATTTCAAACGAAATTGACTGGTCGAAAGTTATCGGCCAATGGATTACCATGATATCGTTTTTGATCATTTTTCTGCTCAATACGACCGTGCTTGTGCCGAAATTTTTGTTTCGGAAAAAATACAGCTATTATATTATTTCAGCCTTCTTAGTTATAATCCTGGTAGTCGGAATTACGGTTTCCTTAAGGCAGATTATAGCTCCGCCCCAGCCGTTAGGAATGCCTCCCATGGATCTCGGCCCGGGAATGCCTCCCATGGAATTAGGGCCCGGAATGCCTCCCCCGATGGGATATAAACCCAATGCTCCGCCATTACCGAAATCGCTGTTTATGATTTTTATTGACAACCTGATACTCTCACTTCTGGTTGTTGGTGTCGGAACGGCCGTAAAAATGGTTTCGCAATGGCTTGATGAGGAAAGTCGGCGCAAAGACCTGGAGAAAGAGCAACTTAAAACCGAACTTGCCTTATTAAGGCACCAGGTCAGCCCCCATTTTTTCATGAACACACTTAACAATATCCACGCACTCATTGATATTAATGCCGATGATGCCAAAAATACTATTATAGAGCTATCGACCATGATGCGATACCTGCTGTACGACACCGCACATGGCCAAACCACGCTGAAAAAAGAAATTGCCTTTATTGAAAGCTTCATTGCGCTGATGAAACTTCGATTCCCCGGTAATGTTACTGTCTCGCTTGATATTCCTGATAACATAAATGATATTGAGATACCTCCCATGCTGTTCATCTCATTTCTGGAGAATGCTTTTAAACACGGTGTTAGCTACAAAGCTGAATCCTACGTATCGCTTAAAATGGAACAGGTAGGCAAACAACTGAAATGCAATATCACAAACAGCAAACACAGCCAAAGCGAAAGCGTTGACGAAAGCTACTCGGGAATCGGAATGGCTAATATAAAAAAGAGTCTGAAATTGCTGTTCGGGAATGATTATTCGCTGCATATCAATGAAAATGAGAAAGAATTTGAGGTTCAATTAACCATCCCAATTTATGACAATAAAATGCTTAGCAATTGACGATGAGCCTCTTGCATTAAAACAAATAAGTTCATACATTGCAAAAACCCCTTTTCTCGAAGCGGTTGCACTTTGCAGCAATGCCTTCGATGCAATGGAATACCTGGCAAACAATGAGGTTGACCTGATGTTTGTAGATATAAATATGCCCGATCTGAACGGTATGGATTTCGTAAAATCGCTGGTTCAAAAACCACAGATCATTTTCACTACTGCTTACAGCGAATATGCCATCGAAGGCTTTAAAGTGGATGCTATCGATTATATATTGAAACCGATCAGTTATGCCAGTTTTCTGAAATCGGCAAACAAAGCAAAAGCCTGGTTTGAGCTGAATCTGAAACAGTCAGAATCTGTTCAAACCACACAGGACAGCCTTTTTGTCAAATCGGAATACAAAATGGTGCGTATCTTTTTATCCGAGATAAAATACATCGAGAGTTCGAACGAATACATCCAGATTCACCTTATTAATGATGAGCCGGTAACCACACTGATCCGGCTGAAAGTGATTGAAGAGCAGCTTCCGAAAGATAAGTTTATGCGTGTGCATCGTTCGTTCATAGTTAATCTCGACAGGGTGAAAGTGATTGAACGCAACCGCATCATATACGACCATAACGTTTATATACCTGTAGGAGAGCAGTATAAAGAGAATTTCCAGGCCTTTTTGAAGATCGG